>NZ_CM145758.1:3090000-3264288 GCF_055635455.1 Paracoccus sp. KKT209 | reverse complement strand
TGCCCTATCTTTCCGTGCCTGTCCCCAACCCCCGCCGGTTGAACCGACGGGACAGATTGCACGTCATCAGGGCCGTGACGGCAGAAACAGCGAAGCCCTGCGACCGAAAGCGGATCGCATGGGGGGCGTCGGCCCGTTTCCGTTCACAGACACAGATCCCGCGACATCCGGTGGCAGCCGGCCGTCGTGAATCCGAGGGCAGAAGAGAGAAGCCTCTGCTGTCTTGCCCGGTCGTTTCCTGGCCGCATCGACGATGCGATCATGAGGTTCGACCCGTCCCCAAGCGACGTGAATCGCAAGGAGGAAACTAGACCCAGCCGGGCTGAGCCTGCAACCGAACTATGCGCTTGACAGCTTCTTCGTCCAATCGAATCTGCGAGGGCTTTGACTCGATTGCAGATTTTCAAAAGAGTGTTGAAATCGCTGGATTATTGCCAGCTTTTCGCAGGTGCAGAAACAAAGATCGGGCGCCAAGCCGAAGCTTGCACCCGATCCATCTTGTCCTGATTTTTCAGGTCCCACACCGCGCAAAAGGGTCCTGTGCGGACCCCTGCTGCGGGGGTTTTCAGACCGCCGAAAGGGCCTTCACGCGGGCCGCCAGGCGCGACACTTTCCGCGATGCAGTATTCTTGTGCACGATGCCCTTGGTGACGCCGCGCATCAGTTCGGGCTGGGCATTGCGCAGGGCTTCCTTCGCCGCGTCGGCATTGCCCGAGGCGATGGCTTCCTCGACCTTGCGGATGAAGGTGCGGATGCGCGAGCGGCGGGCCTTGTTGACGTCGGTGCGACGCTCGATCTGGCGGGCGCGTTTCTTGGACTGGGGCGTGTTTGCCATGGGTCAAATCCTAACGGGTCAGTTTGCGTTTCGTCTGTATCGATCGCGCAAAAGCCCCATGACGCCGTTCCCCAGGGGAACGGACATGATTCTTGCCAAAGCGGGCCCACGCGCATGTAAGCGACGGCCTATAGGGCAGGATCGCGGAAAAGGAAAGCCCTTTCCGCCATTCCTCAGCGGTCGCGGAACTGCGCCTCGCGCTTTTCCAGAAAGGCGGCCATGCCCTCCTTCTGGTCTTCGGTCGCAAACAGCGCGTGGAAGGCGCGGCGCTCGAACAGCAGCCCTTCGCGCAGGGTGGTCTCATAGGCGCGGTTGACGGCCTCCTTGACGGTCTTGGTGGCGATCTGGGACTTCTCGGCGATCTTGCGCGCGGCGGCCAGCGCCTCGGGGATCAGCTTGGGCGTGGGCACCACGCGGCTGACCAGGCCCGAGCGTTCGGCCTCGGCCGCATCCATGAAGCGGCCGGTCAGGTTCATGTCCATCGCCTTGGACTTGCCCACGAACCGCGTCAGGCGCTGCGTGCCGCCGATGCCGGCCACGACGCCCAGGTTGATCTCGGGCTGGCCGAACTTGGCGTTCTCGGCGCAGATGATGAAGTCGCAGACCATGGCCAGTTCGCAGCCGCCCCCCAGGGCATAGCCGCTGACGGCGGCGATGATCGGCTTGCGGATGCGGGTGATCGCCTCGATCTGGGCGCCGAACAGGTCCTCGTCATAGACCTCGACATAGCTCTTGATCGCCATCTCCTTGATGTCGGCGCCCGCCGCAAAGGCCTTCTCGCTGCCGGTCAGCACGATGCAGCGGACCTTGTCGTTGCGGTCGGCCTCGGTCAGGGCGGCAGACAGCTCGGCCAGAAGCGTGGCGTTCAGCGCGTTCAGCGCCTCGGGCCGGTTCAGCCGGATCAGGGCGACCTCGTCCTCGATTTCCACGATGATGGTTTCGTAAGCCATAGGCTTGGACCTCGTTGGCAGGTTGCATTGGGGCCGAGTCCTAACAGCAAGGCGGCCGGAAATCCAAGAGTTCAGCGCTGGCAGCCCGGGCAGTAGAAGCTGGAGCGGCCCGATTGCACGATCCGGCGCAGCGTTCCGCCGCAGCCCTCGCGCAGGCAGGGCTGGGATTCCCGGTCATAGGCGCGAAAGCTGTGCTGGAAATAGCCCAGCTCTCCGCTGGCCTGCCGGTGGTCGCGCAGGGACGATCCCCCGGCGGCGATCGCGTCGCTCAGGACATCGCGGATGTGGCCCACCAGCGCGGCCAGCCGCGCCGCACCGATCCGGCCCGCCGCGCGCCGCGGGTCGATCCCGGCGCGCCACAGCGCCTCGCTGACATAGATGTTGCCCAAGCCCGCCACGATCCGCTGATCCAGCAGCGCCTGCTTGACCGGGGCCCGCCGCCCGTCGAAGGCGCGTGCCAGATAGGCCGCGTCGAACTCCGGATCAAAGGGCTCGGGTCCCAGGTGATCCAGCAGCGGATGGCTGGTGCCCTCGCGGATCAGGTCCACCATGCCAAAGCGGCGGGCATCGTTGAAGGTGATCGTGGTTCCGGCCTCGGTGGTCAGGACGACATGGTCATGGCGCGCGATGATGCCCGGATCGCGATGGAAGTCGCCCAGGTTCGCCCCCTCGACCAGCATCCGGCCGGACATGCCCAGGTGCCACAGCACCGTGCCGCCCCGGTCCAGGTCCGCCAGCAGGTATTTCGACCGCCGGCGCAGTGCCGTCACCGTGGCGCCGGTCAGCACCTGCACCAGGTCCACGGGCATGGGCCAGCGGAGGTCGGGGCGACGCATCTCGGCGCGGGCGATGCGGGCGCCCTCCAGGTGGGGCTGCAGGCCGCGGCGGACCGTCTCGACTTCGGGCAGTTCAGGCACGCGGTTCCCTTTCGTCGCATTGCGCCTGTGGCATATCGCGGTCATTGTGCCCGCGGCAGGCCGGACATATCTGGCGAGTGAACAGGCAAACGGCAAGCGCATGACGGACAGCAGACAGACCCATTTCGGCTTTCGGACCGTGGACGAGGATCAGAAGGCCGGCATGGTCCACCAGGTCTTCTCCTCGGTCGCCTCGAGATACGACGTGATGAACGACCTGATGAGCGTGGGCATCCACCGCATCTGGAAGACCGCCATGATGGACTGGCTGGCGCCGCGCGACGGGCAGCATCTGCTGGACGTGGCGGGCGGAACGGGCGACGTGGCCTTCCGTTTCCTGGACCGCGCGCCGGGCGGCCGCGTCACCGTCTGCGACATGACGGAATCGATGCTGGTCGAAGGCCGCAAGCGCGCGGACGCGGTGGACAAGGCCGATCGCTTGGCCTGGGTCACCGGCGATGCGATGAAGCTGCCCTTTGCCGATGACCGCTTTGACCGCTACACGATCAGCTTCGGCATCCGCAACGTCACCCGCATCCCCGACGCCCTGGCCGAGGCCTATCGCGTCCTGAAGCCTGGCGGCCGGCTGATGGTGCTGGAGTTCAGCCAGATCCCGGTCCCGGCCATGCAATGGGCCTATGACCGCTACAGCTTCAACGTGATCCCGGCGATGGGGCAGGCGGTGACGGGCGATCGCGACAGCTATCAATACCTGGTCGAATCGATCCGCCGCTTTCCCGACCAGGACGCCTTCGCCCAGATGATCCGCGATGCGGGATTTGATCGCGTCCAGTGGCGGAACCTGTCGATGGGCATCGCCGCGCTGCATTCCGGCTGGAAGCTCTAGCTCATGCGCGGTCCCCACAACATCCTGCGCCTGATCCGCACCGGCGCCACCTTCGAGCGCACCGGCGCGATGGCGGCCGTGCTGGATGCGGTCGATGCGCCGATCCGGTTGCGCATGGCGGCGCGGGTGATGGGCTGGCCGTTCCGCTGGCTGGGCTACAAGGGCGACCCGACCCTGCCGCCGATCACCCGGGCGATCACCGCCCTGGGTCCGGCCTATATCAAGTTCGGGCAGATCCTCTCGACCCGTGCCGACGTGGTCGGGCCGGAACTGGCGGGGCAGCTGCGCATGCTGCAGGACCGCCTGCCGCCCTTCCCGACGACAATCGCCAAACAGGCCATCGCCGAGGAGCTGCGCGCCCCGGTCGACCAGCTGTTCTCCGAATTCTCGGAGCCCGTGGCCGCCGCCTCGATCGCGCAGGTTCACCGCGCCCGGGTGCGCGAGACGGGCCGAGAGGTCGCGGTCAAGGTCGTGCGCCCGGGCATCGGTGCGGCCTTCCGGCGCGACATCGACGCCTTCCATTTCGGTGCCCGGATGATCGAGCTGGTCTCGCCCGGAACCCGGCGCCTGCGCCCGCGCGACGTGGTGCGGCATTTCGAACAGACGGTGATGGGCGAACAGGACCTGCGGCTGGAGGCTGCGGCGGCGTCCGAGTTTTCGGAAAACACTGCCGGCGATCCCGGATTTCAGGTGCCGATGCCGCATTTCGCGCTGTCCTCGCGCCGGGTCCTGACCGCTGACTGGGCCGAGGGGCTGCCGATGGGCGACCGCGACGCGCTGATCGCCGCCGGCCACGACACGACCGACCTGGCCCGCCGGGTGATCCAGCTGTTCCTGTCCCACGCGCTGCGCGACGGCTTTTTCCACGCCGACATGCATCACGGCAACCTCAAGGTCGCCGCGAACGGCAACATCATCGCCTATGATTTCGGGATCATGGGCGAGATCGACGAATACACCCGCCGGGTCTATGCCCAGATCCTCTACGGCTTCATCCAGCGCGACTATCGCCTGGTCGCGCGCGTGCATTTCGAGGCGGGATATGTGCCCCGCGACCGGGACGAGGCGGCATTCGCCCGTGCGCTGCGTGCCGTGGGAGAACCGATCTTTGGCGCCGATGCGACGCGGATCTCGATGGCCAACCTGCTGTCCTACCTTTTCGAGGTGACCGAGCGTTTCGGCATGCCGACTCGGACCGAGCTGATCCTGCTGCAGCGCACCATGGTCGTGGTCGAGGGCGTGGCCCGTTCCATCGACCCGCAGCTGAACATCTGGAACGCGGCCAAGCCGGTCGTGTCCGATTACATCAAGACCGAGATCGGTCCCAAGGCCGCGGTCCGCGACCTGACCGAGGTCGTCAAGACGATCGGCCGCTATGGCCCGCTGTTGCCGCGCATCGTCGAGCAGGTCCTGTGGGAACGCGCCCACCCCGAGGAGGCGCGCCTGCTGGTCGTCCAGCCGCGCCCCGCGCTGCCCCTGTGGCTGGTCACGGCGCTGTCGCTGGCGGCGGGTCTGGGCATCGGGCTGGCGCTGGCCTGAGCGCCCTCAGAAGCACAGGATCTCGGCTTCGGCCTCGGCGCGGCGCAGGGTGGCCACGCTTTCCGTCATCTGCGGCATGGCGCGGAACATCCCCGCCCGCTCGCCGGTGGTCTGGCGCATCCGCAGCACCGTTTCGGCGCTGACATAATCGCCATAGGGCAGCACCTCGGCAATGCGGTCGATCGCGCAGGAGCAGCGGTCCAGCATGTCGCGGGTCTGGCCGTTCGTGGCCATGCAGGCAAAGACATATTCCGCCCGCGCATTGGTGGGATAATCGTTCACCGCCTGACCTGCCGCCGGCCCGCACAGGGCCAGTGCGGCCGCAACGGCCGGCGGGGCCACCGCGCGGAACAGGCTCATTGCAGCACCAGCTGGTTGCGATATCCCGGCGCCGCCTCCGTTTCGGCCTTCAGTTCGCGGATGGGTTCGGCCGGGTCGTTCATCACGAAGGTCAGGGTCAGCGTCTGGAAACCGTTCATGCGGTTCGCGTTCGGGTCGTCGGCAAAGGGCTTGAAGGTGGCGGTCGTCGTGCCGTCAGTCTGTGCAATTTCGCCGCCCCGGAACAGGATGTCCTTCAGCCGGTTGCGGATGTAATGCGGGCTGCCGCCGGTCAGCGCGGCCATGTCGCGCGCGGTCTGTTCCAGAAAGAAGATCAGCACCGGGTCGCCGGCCGAGATGGGAAAGGGCCCGACCTGGCGGGTCCGCGCCTCGGTTTCCTGCGTCAGCTGCAGCACCGGCTGCTGGTCCGAGGGGTCGATGGCTTCGCTCAGCGTCACCTTGCCGTCGGCGACCGGCTGAAATCCCTCGGCCGCCGGACCTTCGACGGTCATCTGCCATTCCAGGCGGCGGTCATCCAGATCCCAGGGCCCCCGCTCGGTAAAGACCGCATCCCCCGCCTCGGCGGCGGCCAGCGGGTGGGCGGCAAGGGCGCTCAATCCCAGCCACAGGGCAAGGGCAAAGGCTTTCGACATGGTTCGTCCTCCCAAACTCTGCCGCATGATGCGGGGGCATCCACGGCGGGCGCAAGCCCCGGCGGGTGCGGCCCCCACCTTTGGTCTTAGGCCAGCAGACGGCCCAGCATCTCGGCCAGTTCGACCGGGCGGACGGGCTTTTCCAGCAGGTCCACCCCCATCGCCGCGCAGGTGCGGGCGATCTGCGGATCACGGTGGGCGGTGATCATTACCGCCGGCACCGGCCGGTCCGACGCCGCCCGCAGCGATTCGATGGCATTGACGCCGGTATCGCCGTTCTCGAGATGATAATCCGCCAGGATCACGTCAGGCGGCTCGTCCCCCATCGTGGCCAGCGCCTCGGCCGTGCCGCCCGCGATGCGGGGCACCATGCCAAGGCGGTCCCGCAGGATCATCTCATAGCCGCGGCGCATGTCGGCATCGTTCTCGACCACCAGGGCCACCCGGCCGCGCAGCGTCAGCATGGCGCTGTCCGGGGACCGCGCCGGCTGCTGCGTGCCGGCTTCGACCAGCGTCAGGCCGACGCGAAAGACGGTGCCGCGCATCGCCTCGGAACTGAGGCTGATCGGATGGCCAAGCTTGGCACAGGCGCGGCGCACGATGGACAGGCCCAGGCCCATGCCGGGCGTGCCGTTGTCATGCGTCAGGCGCTGGAACTCGTCAAAGATGCGGTTCCTGTCGACGGCCGGGATTCCCACCCCGGTGTCATAGACGCACAGCCAGCACATGCCCCCCCGCCGCCGCGCACCCACCGCCACGCCGCCCCGCTGCGTGTACTTGATCGCATTCGAAACCAGGTTCTGCGCGATCCGTCTCAGGAAGACAGGGTCGCTTTCGACCACCGCGCCGGTGGGCATGAAGGTCAGGCGCAGTTCCTTGGCCTCGGCCATGGGGGCGAATTCGGCGGACAGGCGGCGGAACAGCTCGTCCAGGGCCACCGGCTGGCGGTTGAACTCGATCCGCTGGCTGTCGAGGCGCGAGATGTCCAGAACCGCGTGCATCAGCTGCTCGACCGATTCAAAGGCGCTGCCCAAACGGTCGGTCAGCTCCTTTTGCATCTCATCCATCGGCGTGTCCGTCAGCGCCGACAGGAACAGCCGCGCCGCCGACAGGGGCTGCAGCAGGTCATGGCTGGCGGCCCGCAGAAAGCGGGTCTTGGAGCGGTTCGCCTCTTCGGCCGAGGCGCGGGCGACGGCCAGCTCGCGGTTGCGCTGCGACAGGTCGGCCATGGCCCGCTCCAGGTCGCGGGTGCGGGCCAGAACCTCCTGCTCCAGCGCAACGGCCGCCTGGAACATCGACCAGGCCGAGCCGCGCGTTTCCTCCAGCCTGTCGATGCGGTCGATCAGGACGTTGTTGATCCGGGTCAGTTTCTCGACCTGCCGGGTGGGCGGGTCATCGTCACGCAGCATGGGCGCCCCCGCCGGAGGGAGACGCCGGCTCCATGAAGGCCAGGCCCACGAAGGTCTGATTCACATGCATGCCGCTGTGCTGTTCGCCATAGGTGTTGAACCCCGCCACGCGGTGGTGGCGGTACAGGTCCGACATGCGATGCGTCAGGCCCGCGCGCTCCAGCGCCAGCCGGCGCAGGATGCAGTCAAAGGCCAGCACCATCAGCGGCGGTCGCGGCAGGGCGTCCAGGGCGTCGGAAAAGCCCTGCGTCATGTCCTCGGCCCGGCCCAGGGTCAGCACGGTCCCGGTGTCGATCGCCGACATCAGCGACAGTCCGCCATCCTCGGTGATGGCGCTGATCGCGCGGACATGGTGCCGCCGGCCCATGCGCAGCAGCAGCGGGTGGCGGGCAAATTCCGTCGGCGTCAGTTCCGAGGCCGACAGCCCGGCCAGCCGGGCATATTCCTCGGCCGCGGGTTCGGCGTTCAGTTCCAGGATGCGCCGCTTGTCGGGAAGGGCCGCCGTCACCACGGCGCGTGTGGGGGTGGGGCTGAAATGCGCAAAGGTCACCTCCGAGACGGCCAGATCCGTCTCGACCAGGATGAACACGGCGATATTCGACTGGACCCGCGACTGCGCCAGAAGCGAGGTGCGGCGGAAATCCAGCCCGTCCCCCGCCGATCCGCCCAGCACCGGCACCGAGGGAAGCGCCGCGTCCAGCGTGGCCACCAAAGCGTCCTCCTGGCCCGACAGCCCGTCCACCAGCAGCAGCCCGAACAGGCTGCGCGCCGGGTCGGGCGCGAAATCCTGCTGCATCCGGCGCAGCGCCGCCATCCAGTCCGAGACCGGCAGCGCCGACAGGTTCGGCAGGGTCAGGCTGCGTGCCCGGAAATGGCGCATGGGAAAGCCGATCGCGACCACGCTGTCGCTGGCATATCCCTGCGGCCCGATCTCGCCGGCCGAGGAACAGCCGGCGACCACGCAGCCGGTCGGCAGTTCCGACGACAGAGCGGCGTCCAGCGCGGCCAGTTCATCCCCTTGGGCCCCGAACAGCAGCACCAGCGCGGGATTGGAGCCGCGCAGGCCGTCCAGCAGGGTCGGGACCAGATCGGTCCCGCCGCGGTCGGCCTGCACAGCCACCGGCCCGGATGCGCCCTCCTTCGCAGCCGGGCCGGTATTCATCAGCCGGCCTCGAACAGCCGGATGGAATTGGCCAGCAGCACCGCCTGCGTACGGCGCCGGGCGTTGATCTTGGCCATGATCGCGGTGATGTGGGTCTTGACCGTCGCCTCGGCGATCGACAGCTCGTAGCTGATTTCCTTGTTCGCCTTGCCCTGGCAGATCAGCCGCAGGATCTTCATCTGCTGCGGCGTCAGCGAGGAAAAGCGGCGGGCCAGTTCGGCCTTGGCCTCGTCCCCGGCCTCGTCCTGATCGGGATGATAGCCCTCGGGGGTGACATGCTCGCCCTCCCACATGCGGCGCAGGCTGTCGACCAGCGCCTCGCGCGACAGCGACTTGCTGATATAGCCCTGGGCCCCCGCCGCCATCGTGGTCGAGATCATCGCCCCTTCCAGATCGGCCGAGATCATGGTGATCGGAACCCCCGGCAGCTGGCGGCGCAGGGTGACGATGCCCTCGGCCCCGCGCGCATCGGGCAGGTTCAGGTCCAGGATCACGGCATCCGGTGCCCCCTGCACGCGGATCTGTTCCACCGCGGCGGCCAGGCTGCGGGCGGTGCGCACGTTCTTCAGTCCAAAGCTGATCTTCAGCGTCAGCGCCAGGGCGTCGCACATCAGCGGGTGGTCGTCGACGATCAGAATCTCACGCACTTGGTCGGCGGTGGGTCGCGGTGACGACACAGGGCGCGCCTGGATGGCGGCTGCGGTCATGGCATTCCTCCCTGAATGTCTGCGGGCGCACCCCTCCTCAAGGCGGCGCCTCGCGGATCAGTTTAGGGCAGCTTGCACGTAAAGCAAGTGCCATGCTGCGACGAAAGTCGGACGCGGCGGCGCCTAGCCCGAAGCCTGATCGAAGCTCCGGTCCCAAACATTGCCGTCGGTATCCTCGACATGCACATGGATTGGCTGGCCGTTGGGTTCATAGGCAAACCGGAACACCGGATCCTCGCTGACCGAGATGCCGGCCGCCATGGTGAACAGCAGCTCCTCTCCCTGCCGGACCTCCAGGATGTCGATGAAATGGGCGGGGATCGTCAGCAAGGTCACCTGGTCGCGCTGCAGGCCGGAAAAGTTCGGGTGCCGGATCATCAGGGTCCCGACATGGCGCCCGTCGGCCTCGGCGCTGCGCCAGCGCATCTCGCCCATCGTGTCGCGGATCGCGGCCATGTCCTTGCCGGCCGGGGCCGAACAGCCCCCCGCAGCCTTGACGAAGCGTCCGGCCATGACCTGCGCACCGTCCTGCTGCGTGGCAATGGCTCGGACGTCGGAATAGCTGTCGACGCGCAGGCGCACCTCGAAATCCAGGGGCATCAGCGCGGGACCAAAGGTGTATTCAGCGGCGACGGGGGCCGGGTTCTCATCCACCACCAGGGTCACCGCCTGGACCGCCGGTGCATCGGGTGGCTGGGTCAGGTGGATCGGCACGATGGCGGCCTCATGCGCGCGCGCCGGCGCCGACAGGTCCAGCACGCCGGGGTCGATCGGCGGCTCTTGTTCAAGCCCGACGACCGAGACGCGCAGATCGTCCCAGGTGGGCGAGGGTTGCAGCGGGTTGTCCTGCGCCCAGGCCGGCACGGCCAGCACAAGCGCCACGGCGGTCAGCCATGTCCTCATCACCTATCCTCCCTTTTTCATCCTCCGATAGACGAATTCCGTGGTCTCGGCGGCGGCATCGCCTTCGGCGCGGGCCACGACCTGCGCATGAAGCGGCGATTTCGAACAAACCGGGTCGGTTGCCCGCGCTTCGCCCGCCAGCGCCATGGCCTGGCAGCGGCAGCCGCCGAAATCAACGGTCTTGCGTTCGCAGCTGGCGCAGGGTTCGGGCATCCAGGCCGTGCCGCGGAAGGCGTTGAAGCTGTCCGACAGGTGCCAGATGTCCGACAGGCTGCGCTCCCTGACGTTTTCAAAGCGCATCCAGCCGATCGACTGGGCGGCGTGACAAGGCAGCACCGTCCCGTCCGGCCCCACGTTCAGGCCGGTCGAGCCCCAGCCGCCCATGCAGGCCTTGGGAAAGACCGCGTGGTGGTCGGCGGGGACATAGTCGATGACCATGCGCCCGCGCAGCCGGATGCGGCCTTCGTTCACGACCTGCCGGGCAAAGGCCGCCTGTTCGCGGGTCGGCATCAGGGCGCCGCGGTTCAAGTCGGCCCAACCATGGAACTGCACGGTCGCCACCTCGATCCGGCGCGCGCCAAGACGCTCGGCCAGCTCCAGCATGTCGGGCAGGCGTTCCATGTTCTGGCGGTGGACGACGGCGTTGATGGTCAGCGGAAAGCCGATTTCCGTGACCCAGTCGGCAAAGCCCATCTTCTTGTCCCAGGACCCCGGATGGCCGCTGATCCGGTCGGCCATGTCGGGGCGGATGCCCTGCAGGGACAGCTGAACGTGATCGACGCCGGCGCGGTCCAACTCCTCCAGCCGCTCTCGGGTGATCCCGATCCCCGAGGTGATCAGGTTGACGTAAAGCCCCGCATCCCGCGCATGGCCCACGATCTGCGCCAGGTCGCGCCGGGCGCCGGGCTCGCCGCCCGAGATATGGACCTGCAGGACGCCCAGATCAGCGGCCTCGCGGAAGACGCGGCCCCAGTCATCGGCAGACAGCTCGGACCCCGCACGCACCAGCTCGACCGGATTCGAGCAATAAGGGCAGGCCAGCGGACAGCGATGCGTCACCTCGGCCAGCATCGCCATCGGCAGGCCGGGGGTGACAGGGTTGCCCTCCAGGTCGCGGGGCTGTTGCAACTGGTCCTTCATGCGTCGTCCTTCACGAAGACCATGCGCCGTTCGATCAGGCCGGTCAGGAAATCGCGCACGTCGCCGGCAATCTGATCCTCCGGCGCGTTGTAGCGCGCGGCAAGGCCCGCGACGATCGCCGCCATGCTGCGGGCGCCGTCCAGTTCGGACAGGATCGCCTCACCGATCTGGTCCAGCTGCATGGCACGCTCAGGGGCCTGCAGCACGCGGATGCCCCGCACGCGGTCGCCCTGCAGCCGCACGCCGCGCGGCAGATAGGGCACGTCCTGGGGCTGGATCAGCGGGGTCATGACCGCATGCCTTGGCCGGGGCGCCACGCGCCGGGGGGAATATTGCCCTCGACATAGCCGTGCCACAGCGCGTCCAGCTGCGCCCAGAGGACATCCGTCTTGAAGGTCAGCGCGGCGGCGGCGGCGTCCTGTTTTTCCAGGGTGTTAGCATGGGTCAGGACGTAGTCGAGGCCGAACTTCACGTCCTCGGGGGCCTCGGTCAGGCGCTTCTTGAAATAGGACAGGCTGCTGTCGTCGGCGAAATCGTAATGCTTCAGCAGACCCTCGATGCGCTGCGCATGGATGCGGGGGGCGAAGAGCTCGGTCAGGCTGGCCGCCACCGCATCCAGCAGCGGCATCTCCCGCACAAAGCGCACATAGGCGTC
Source organism: Paracoccus sp. KKT209 (assembly GCF_055635455.1). Next base: position 3,252,253 of record NZ_CM145758.1, on the reverse strand, counting down.
CACCGCAAAACGCGTGGCCGGCATGATGCCCGCGCCACTGGCGACATAATCGGGATCCAGGCCCACTGCCTGCGCCAAGGCCAGCCAGCGACGGATGCCGCCGCCTTCGGTGGTGCCGCCGTCGTGATCCTCGATCCGCTTGCGCCAGGCGCGGCGCAGGTCGGGATCCTCCACCCGGCTCATGAAGGCGGCGTCCTTCATCGGGATGCGCGACTGGTACATCCAGCGGTTGATGACCCAAGCCCGAACCTCGTCCGGGGTACACTGGCCGCCATGCAGGCGCTGATGGAACGGGTGGCGGTCGTGATAGCGTTCGGCGCCGATGGCGCGCAAACGGGCCTCGAAATCCTCGCGCGACTGCGGCTGGCCTGCGCCATCGATGATGTCTTTCACAGCGTGATCTCCATTCCGTCGCGGCCGATCTGCCAGCCCTGCGCCGCGGCCTCCGCCGCCGCGTCGCTGCTGGGATCGACCAGCTGGTTCGAGTTGTTCATGTGGACGAAGATACGACGCCCGATGGCGGTCCCCGCCAGCGCCGGAATCGTATCCGTCACCGCCATATGCCCCATGCGGCGCCCGGTCTTGCGGCCCAGTCCCATCCTGATCATCTCGTCATCCTCCCACAGGGTGCCATCGAACAGCAGCGCATCGACGCCCTCGATCCGGCGGCGCAGCCAATCAGGCAGGTCCGCGCAGCCTGGGATATAGAGGGCGCGGCGTCCGTTGGCGCGCAGTTCGACCCCGACGGTGGTTTCGCCCATCAGGCCCGTTTCGACGACCTCGCCCTCTTGGTACAACGGCACCTTGCCTGGCACCGCGAACAGCGTCGCCTGAAGCCCCGGCAGCAGGTCGATCGTCTGGTCCAAACTGACGGTCAGGCGCGGCACCAGGTCCGGATTGACCGCAGCCAGCATCGGGTTTGCGGCCAAGGCATCATGGATCGCGGAAGTTGCATAAAGGTCGAAGGCCTGGCTCTCCCGCAGGGTCAGCAGCCCCGCCACATGGTCGATATCGCCGTTCGTCAGCAGGACCGCGCGCAGCGGCATGTCGCGGGGACCGGTCGGGTGCAGCGCGGGCGTCGCCGCCAACTGGGCGCGGATATCGGGCGAGGCGTTCAGGATCGCCCATTCCGCGCCATCGGCACTGACCGCGATCGAGCTTTGCGTCAGCGGCGGAATATGCCCCACGCGTGCGGCATTGCAGTTGCCGCAGCCGCAATTCCATTGCGGCAGGCCGCCACCAGCTGCTGCGCCCAGAATGATGATCCGCATCGGGTTTTTCCTGACGAAAAGGGCCCCGCCCGAGCTATCGGACGGGGCCGTTGCCTTGCCTGTCTGACAAGGCTCAGAACAGGACGGGTTCGTCCTCGGCCGGCGCGTACATGTTGATTTCCATGCCGCAGGCAATCTCGGTCAGGGTGGGTTTCGTCCAGGCCATGTGTTCTCCTCCTACATGCCGTTTGCGCCAAGGATCAGAAGGCGACTGGATTCAAATGTAGATCAGGGGCAGGATGAATCAACCCGACAAAGGTCGTAATTCATGGCGGATGCGTGATCGGATGAGCAAAAACGGGGTGCCCGCGCGATGTTTCACCTGATCTTGACCGCCTGCCTGGCCGCCGCTCCGAAGGATTGCGCGACAATTCTTCTGCCGCAGGGCGATGCCGCCTCGCAGCAAGGCTGCGAGGCGCAGGCGCAGCGAATCGCGCAGGCCTGGCTGGCGGCGCGCCCCGAGTTGACAGGCGGTCCCGCGACCTGCCAGGCAAATGCCGACCTGCCGGCATCCAACCTGCAGCAGGTGGCGCCCGGGGTGCATGTGCATGTTGGCCAGGTCATGCAGATGGAACAGTCCCCGGACGGGCGTATCGCCAATTTGGGCGTGGTGGTGGGACGGGACGGCGTGGCCGTGATCGACGCGGGCGTGTCGCGGGCCGAGGGGCAGGCGCTGTATGTCGCGCTGCGGCGCCTGACGGACAAGCCGGTCACCGATCTGGTTCTGACCCATGTCCATCCCGACCACAGCCTTGGCGCATCCGTCCTGGCCGAGGCGGGGGCACGGGTCTGGGGCCATGCGACGCTGCCGCAGGCGCTGAACAGCCGGGGGCCGATCTACCTGGAGAACCTGTCCCGCCTCTATCCGCCGCAGGACTGGGTCGGGATCCAGATCGTGCCGCCCGACCAGACGGTGACCGACACGGCCCGGATCGACCTGGGCGACCGGTCCCTGCTGCTGACGGCTTGGCCTGCCGCGCATACCGACGGTGACCTGACGGTCCTGGAGGAGGCGACCGGAACCTTCTTCGCGGGGGACCTGTTGTTCCGGGATCTTGCTCCTGTTCTTGACGGATCCTTGCGCGGGTGGCTGAATTGGATGGACGAAAGCGCCCCGACGGGCGCGAACATCATCGTGCCGGGCCATGGGCAGCCGGCAACATCTTGGGCCGAGGCAGCCGGGCCGCAGCGCCGGTTCTTGAAAGCGCTTGCGGATGAAACCAGGCGTCAGATCGACGACAACATCCCCATGTCCGAGGCCGTGCCGCGCATTGGCAAGGCCATGGCAGATCAGGCGGAATTCTGGGAAGCTTTTGAAGAGACGGTGGCGCGCGACGCCACCGCCGCCTACAAGGAACTGGAGTGGGACTGATAAAGGTTTGACAGCCGCGCGCCATCTGGAAGATGTTCGCGTCAACATCCGGGCCGTCCGCGGACCGGGTCACCAAGGGAGGATGACTTGAAGACGACTTTGTTCACGACCGCCGCCATCATCGGGCTGACCGCCGGCATGGCGCAGGCGCAGCTGGTGATCGAGCCGGGCAGCGACGACCGCATCAACTGGGCCAGCCTCGACGAGTTCAAGGCGGCCCATCCCGACCTGGAAGGGCAGAGCTTCAACATCCTGGGGCCCTGGCTGGGCGGCGACCAGGAGCTGTTCAGCTCGGTCATCGCCTATTTTAACGACGCGACCGGCGCTGAGGCGAACTATTCGGGATCGGACAGCTTTGAGCAGCAGATCGTCATCGACAGCGAGGCCGGCTCGCCCCCCGACATCGCTGTCTTCCCGCAGCCGGGGCTGGCTTCGGACCTGGCCGAAAAGGGCTTCCTGCGCCCCCTTGGCGAGGAAAACGCCCAGTGGCTGCGCGACAATTATGCCGCCGGCGACAGCTGGGCGGCGCTTGGCACCTATGCCGGCCAGGATGGGACAGAGCAGCTGTTCGCCTTTCCCTACAAGGCCGACGTGAAGTCGCTTGTCTGGTACGTGCCCGAGAACTTCGAGGATGCCGGCTATGACATTCCCGAGACCTATGAGGACCTGAAGGCCCTGACCGAGCAGATCGTGGCCGACGGCGAGACGCCCTGGTGCATCGGCCTGGGATCGGGCGGCGCCACCGGGTGGCCGGCGACCGACTGGGTCGAGGACCTGATGCTGCGCACCGCCTCGCCCGAGGATTACGACGCCTGGACCACTAACCAGATGCCCTTCAACGATCCCAAGGTCGTGGCCGCGATCGAGGAATTCGGCTGGTTCGCCAAGAATCCCGACTATGTCGCCGGCGGTGTCGGCTCGGTCAGCTCGACCGATTTCCGCGAGAGCCCGGCCGGCCTGTTCGACAGCCCGCCCGCCTGCTACATGCACCGCCAGGCCAGCTTCATCCCGACCTTCTTCCCCGAGGGCACGGTCATCGGCCAGGATGCGGACTTCTTCTACATGCCCGCGCCCGCCTCGGGCGACTTGGGCCAGCCGGTCCTGGGCGGCGGCACGATGTTCGCCGTGATGTCGGACAACCCGGCCGCGATGGCCTTCATCGACTTCCTCAAGACGCCCGCCGCGCACGAGATCTGGATGGCGCAGAAGGGCTTCCTGACGCCCTATACCGGCGCCAATCCCGAAGCCTATGGCGACGAGACCCTCAAGCGCATGGGGCAGATCCTGCTGGACGCGACGGTCTTCCGCTTTGATGGATCGGACCTGATGCCGGGCGCGATCGGCGCCGGTGCCTTCTGGACCGGCATGATCGACTATGTCGGCGGTGCCTCGGCCCAGGACGTGGCCGACCAGATCCAGCAGACCTGGTCCTCGCTGAACTGAACGCACAGCAACGACGCGGCGGCGCGGCGGCACGATCCGCCGCGCCCAAGGGCCATACAGGGGGGACTGAGGGATGGAACTGCTTTGGTTGGCGGTCAGCACGATTGTCATCGGCGTCTTTGGCTGCGTGGCCTGGTTCTGGGGGTCGAACTGGCTGCTGGACCGGATCTATCCGCCCAGGGGCGAAAAGGCGGGCGACAACATCCGCCGCGCCAACCAGATCCGTCCCTGGCTGTTCCTGGGCCCGGCGCTGATCTTCCTGACCATGTACCTGGTCTATCCGGTCCTGGACAGCTTCTGGCGGTCGCTGTTCAATTCGAACGGATCGCGCTTTGTCGGGGCGGACAACTACACCTGGCTGATGCGCGACGCCAAGTTCCGCGAATCCATGCTGAACAACATGCTGTGGCTGCTGGTCGTGCCGGCGCTGGCCACGCTGTTCGGCCTGCTGGCCGCGCAGCTGACCGACCGCATCAAATGGGGCAATATCGGCAAGTCGCTGATCTTCATGCCGATGGCGATCAGCTTTGTCGGCGCGGGCGTCATCTGGAAGTTCATCTATGAATACCGCGCGTCGGGAGAAACCCAGATCGGCCTGCTGAACTGGATCGTGACGCAGTTCGGGGGCGAGCCGCAGATCTGGCTGACGCTGCCCGGATGGAACAACTTCTTTCTGATGATCGTGCTGGTCTGGATCCAGACGGGCTTTGCCATGGTGATCCTGTCGGCCGCCCTGCGCGGCATCCCCGAGGAGACCATCGAGGCCGCCATCCTGGACGGCGCCAGCCCCCTGCAGGTCTTCTTCAAGATCAAGGTGCCGCAGATCATGGGCACCATCGCCGTCGTCTGGACCACCGTCACCATCGTCGTGCTGAAGGTCTTCGACATCGTCTTCGTCATGACCAACGGGCAATGGGGCACGCAGGTGCTGGCCAACCTGATGTATGACTGGATGTTCCGCGGGACGCCCGATTACGGACGGGGATCGGCCATCGCCATCGTGCTGATGATCCTGGTGACGCCGATCATGGTCTGGAACATCCATAACGCGCGCAAGGAGGTCCGCTGATGGAGGGCATGGCTGGACAAAAATCCTCGCTGACCTGGACGGTGAACATCGCGGCCTTCCTGCTGGTGCTGCTGTGGACGATCCCGACCCTGGGCCTGTTCGTGTCCTCGTTCCGCGACCGCGACCAGATCTCCACCTCAGGCTGGTGGCAGTCCTTTTCGGGGTCCGAGCAGACGGGCTTTGTCCGCTCGGGGACGGCCGAGGACCAGGTCCAGCAGGACGGGCTCTACGTGATCGAGGGCAGCGCGCTGGAGGGCACGCAGGCGCTGAAGGCCTGGGGCACCGGCGCGCGCAACCCGGCTGAATTCCAGCCGGGCGACACGGCGGACCTGGGCGATGGCATCAGCCTGACCGTGGCCGAGGACGGCAGCTATCGCATGACCTCGGCCCAACCCTTCGAGATGCGGCGGGGCGAGCGGATCTTCACCACGACGGTCTCGCCGCCCAGCTTCACGACCGAGAACTACAACCGCGTGCTGACGGCCGGGGGGCTGGGCCGCGCCTTCATGAACACGATGACGGTGACCATTCCCGCCACGGTGATCCCGATCCTGATCGCGGCCTTCGCGGCCTATGCGCTGGCCTGGATGCAGTTCCCCGGCCGGGCTGTCCTGACCGCCGCGGTCGTGGGCTTGCTGGTGGTGCCGCTGCAGGTGGCGCTGATCCCGCTTCTGCGGCTGCATAACGACCTGGGGATCGGCAAGGGATACCTGGGGATCTGGCTGGCCCATACCGGGTTCGGCCTGCCGCTGGCGGTCTATCTGCTGCGCAACTACATGGTGGGCCTGCCGCGCGAGATCATTGAAAGCGCCCGCGTCGACGGCGCGACCGAGTTCCAGATCTTCCGCCGCATCATCCTGCCGCTGTCTTTCCCGGCGCTGGCCAGCTTCGCGATCTTCCAGTTCCTGTGGGTCTGGAACGATCTGCTGGTGGCCACCGTGTTCCTGGGCAATACCCGCGAACAGCTGGTCATGACCGGCCTCTTGCGCGAACTGATGGGATCGCGCGGTGGCGAATGGGAGATCCTGGCGACCTCGGCCTTCATCTCGATCGCCGTGCCGTTGCTGGTGTTCTTCGCGATGCAGAAATACCTGGTCCGCGGGTTGCTGGCCGGGTCCGTGAAAGGTGGCTGAATTGAACGAAATGACGAGGGACTGGTGGAAGGGCGGCATCATCTATCAGATCTATCCGCGCAGTTTCCAGGACACGACAGGCAGTGGCACCGGCGATCTGGCCGGGATCGCGCAACGGCTGCCCTATGTCGCGTCGCTGGGTGTGGATGCGGTCTGGATCTCGCCCTTCTTCACCTCTCCGATGAAGGACTTCGGCTACGATGTCAGCGACTATCGCGGCATCGACCCGATCTTCGGCACGATGGAGGATTTCGACTGGCTGGTGCAAAGCGCGCACGAGCTGGGGCTGAAGGTCATGATCGACCTGGTGATGTCGCATACCTCGGACCAGCATCCCTGGTTCAAGGAAAGCCGCAGCAGCCACCACAATCCCAAGGCCGACTGGTATGTCTGGTCCGATCCCAAACCCGACGGCACACCGCCGAACAACTGGCTGTCGATCTTTGGCGGCAGCGCCTGGCAATGGGATGCGCGGCGCGAGCAGTACTACCTGCACAACTTCCTGACCTCGCAGCCGGACCTGAACTTCCACAATCCCGCGGTGCAGGACGCCCTGCTGGAGATGGCGCGTTTTTGGCTGGACAAGGGCGTGGACGGCTTTCGCCTGGACACGATCAACTTCTATTTCCACGACGCGCAGCTGCGCGACAACCCGCCCCTGGCGCCGGAGCTGCGCAAGGCCGACACCGCGCCCGCGGTGAACCCCTACAACCACCAGAGCCACCGCTATTCCAAGTCGCAACCCCAGAACCTGGCCTTTCTGGAACGCTTCTACCAGGTGATCGAACCCCATGGCGCGGCCGTGGTGGGCGAGATCGGCGACAGCGAACGCGCGCTGGAACTGCTGGAGGAATATACCGGCGTGCCGGGCCGGGTGCAGATGTCCTATGTCTTCGACTTCCTGTCCGGAGAGGGGCTTTCGGCGCATCGCATCGTCGAGGTGTTCGAGAACCTGCACCGGGTCGCGCCCAATGCCTGGCCCTGCTGGGCGATGTCGAACCATGACGTGGTGCGCCACATCAGCCGCTGGAACCTGTCCGACCCGGCCGCCAAGGCCTATGCCACGGTGCTGGTCAGCCTGCGCGGCTCGGTCTGCCTCTATCAGGGCGAGGAGTTGGGCCTGCCCGAGGCCGAGTTGCGGTTCGAGGAGCTGCGCGACCCCTATGGCATCGAGTTCTGGCCCGAATTCAAGGGCCGCGACGGGTGCCGGACGCCGATGGTCTGGGACATGGGGGTAAACGGCGGCTTTTCGACCAGCCAGCCCTGGTTGCCCGTGCCGCATGCGCATCTGCAGCGTACCGTCGTGGCCCAGGAGGCCGATGCCCAGTCCATGCTGCACCATTACCGGTGGGCCCTAGGCCTGCGCCGCAAGCACAGCGCGCTGCGCGGCGGCACCATGACCGACATTCAGGCCGAGGGACCGGTGCTGTCGTTCCGCCGCCGAGACGACATGCAGACCCTGCTGATCCGCGCCAACCTGTCCGGGGACGAGGTGGCGGGGCTGATGCCGTGGCAGGTCCAGATCATCGAAGGATAAGGGGAGGGACACGGCCATGGCCGATCTGAAACTGACGAATATCGCCAAGGCCTATGGCGACGTGAACGTTCTGAGGGACATCGACCTGACCATCACATCGGGCGAGTTCATCGTCTTCGTCGGCCCCAGCGGTTGCGGCAAGTCCACCCTGCTGCGCATGATCGCGGGACTGGAGCAGATCACCGGCGGCGAGCTGCAGATCGACGGACAGGTGGTGAACGACATCCCGCCCAGCCAGCGCGGCATCGCGATGGTGTTCCAGTCCTATGCGCTCTATCCGCACATGACGGTGCGCGACAACATGGCCTTTGCGCTGAAGATCGCGGGCCAGTCCAAGGAGCAGATCCGCGAGGCGACCGACCGTGCGGGCAGGATGCTGCAGCTGACGCCCTATCTGGACCGCCTGCCCAAGGCACTGTCGGGCGGCCAGCGTCAGCGCGTGGCCATCGGCCGTGCCATCGTGCGCGACCCCAAGGTCTATCTGTTCGACGAACCCCTGTCGAACCTGGACGCGGCGCTGCGCGTGGCCACCCGGATCGAGATCGCGCAACTGAAGGCGTCAATGCCCGACCGCACGATGATCTATGTCACCCATGACCAGACCGAGGCGATGACCCTGGCGGACCGCATCGTTGTGCTGGCAGGCGGCGGCATCGCCCAGGTCGGCGCGCCGCTGGAGCTGTACGAGCGTCCGGTCAACGAATTCGTGGCCCAGTTCATCGGCAGCCCTGCGATGAACCTGCTGCCCGGCACGGTCCGCACCACCGGCCCCGTCACCACCGTCGCCCTGGATGGCGGGCTGGAGGCCGAGGTGGCGATCCCCACCCGTCCCGGGGACGAAGGCATGCAGGTGAACCTGGGCGTCCGCCCCGAGGACATGCGCGAAACCGACGGCGCGGCGGTCTTCGAAGGGACGGTCGATCTGACCGAAGCCCTGGGCGAGGTGACGCTGCTCTATTTCGGGACCAATGCCGAAACCGCGCCGATCATCGCCAAGCTGCCGGGCATCCACCCGGGCCTGAACGGCCGGCGCGTCCGCCTGACGGCGCCGCCGAATACGCTGCACCTGTTCCACGAAGGGCAGTCGCTGCTTTATCGGGATGGTCCGCCGCCGCCCTATGAGGTGCGCGCCGCGGCACCTTCGGGCAGCATGGGCAGCACGCCCGCGGCGCCGGGCGATGACCCCGACCGGATCGAGGAAGGGCTGATCAAGCCCCAGGGCCCGGTGCGCTAAGTCCTGCGGCACGCGACCAAAGTTGCAGATCGCGTGCCACGAATTCTGCTATAGTCCCCCCATCTGGGGAGGAATCATGACGCAGCGCAGCCACGCGGATCTCGTGGCCGAGCAGTCGCAGTCGAAATCCGCGACCTCGGCCCTTGCGGCATCCTGGCGCCGTTCCATGCTGAAACACGGGCTTGATCCCGGCGCCGGGCGACGCCCCGACCGCCTGTCCGAGGTCGAACTGGCCGAGCGGCACGACGCCTTGGCGGCCTTCCTGCGGGTTGCCAAGCCGCAGCTGGACCAGCTTTACAACCTGGTCGGCCTGTCGGGCTGCAACGTTCTTTTGACCGATGCGCAGGGGGTCGTTCTGGACCAGCGTGTCTCGGAGGGCGATGCCGGGCAGTTCCGCGACTGGGGCCTGTGCACCGGAGCCGACTGGTCCGAGGCCGCGCAGGGCACCAATGGCATCGGCACCTGCCTGGTCGAGGGGCGCCAGGTCACCATCCACCGGGACGAGCATTTCCACACGCGCAACATCGGCATGTCCTGCATGGACGCGCCGATCTGGGGCCCCGACGGCAGCCTTCTGGCGGCGCTGGATGTCAGCAGCGCGCGGGCGGACCAGACCGAACGCTACAACCGGCTGATCTCGGCCCAGGTGGCGCAGACGGCCAGGGCGATCGAGGCGATGTATTTCCGCTGCAGCTTTCCCGAGGCCCGGATCGTGCTGGCATCGCACGAGCATGCCGACCAGGCGGTGCTGCTGGCGGTGGACAAGGACGACCTGGCCATCGGCGCCACCCGCGCCGCCCGCCGCGTCCTGGGGCTGGAGCGCGAGGGCGCGATGCGGCCCCGGCCCGCCGCCGACCTGCTGGGCCGTCAGGATGACCTGACCGGTTTTGACAAGGCCGAACGCGCCGCCGTCAAGCGGGCGCTGGCCCGCGCCGAAGGCAACGTGTCCAAGGCGGCGCGCGCCCTGGGGATCGGGCGGGCGACGATGTACCGCCGCATGGCGCGGCTGGGGATCAGCGAAAACCACGCCTGACTGTCTCATGGCTGAGACAGCTTCTGCGGCGCGGCGAGAAAGGGCGGTTGTTCCGAATCATCAAGCGCCCGAATTTCGAGCCATACCCGGATGGGGAGTTCCGGGAAAATCCAGAGGAGGAACCAATGCCGAACGACCAGACGCATGAATTCAAGGGCGTGGGCGTCATGCCCTTTGCCAGCCGCTACGACAACTTCATCGGCGGCAAGTGGATGGCGCCCAAGTCGGGCCAGTACTTCATCAACACGACCCCGATCACCGGCGGCCAGATCGGCGAGATTGCGCGCTCGAACGCCGCCGACATCGAGGCCGCGCTGGATGCGGCCCATGCCGCCAAGGATGCCTGGGGCCGGACCTCGACCACCGAACGCTCGAACGCGCTGCTGAAGATCGCCGACCGGATGGAGCAGAACCTGCAGCTGCTGGCCACCGCCGAGACCTGGGACAACGGCAAGCCGATCCGCGAAACGATGGCCGCCGACCTGCCGCTGGCGATCGACCATTTCCGCTATTTCGCCGGCGTCCTGCGCGCCCAGGAAGGCGGCATCAGCGAGATCGACCACGACACCATCGCCTATCACTTCCACGAGCCCCTGGGCGTGGTGGGTCAGATCATCCCGTGGAACTTTCCGCTGCTGATGGCCTGCTGGAAACTGGCCCCGGCGCTGGCCGCGGGCAACTGCGTGGTGCTGAAGCCGGCCGAGCAGACCCCGGCCACGATCATGGTCTTTGCCGAGCTGATCGCCGACATCCTGCCGCCGGGCGTGCTGAACATCGTGAACGGTTTCGGCCTGGAGGCGGGCAAGCCGCTGGCCTCGAACCCGCGCATCGCCAAGATCGCCTTCACCGGGGAAACCACCACCGGCCGGCTGATCATGCAATATGCATCGGAAAACCTGATCCCGGTGACGCTGGAACTGGGCGGCAAGTCGCCCAACATCTTCCATGAGGATGTCTGCCGCGAGGATGACGACTTCTTCGACAAGGCGATCGAGGGCTTTGTCATGTTCGCGCTGAACCAGGGCGAGGTCTGCACCTGTCCGTCGCGCGCCCTGATCCACGAAAAGATCTATGACCAGTTCATGGAGCGGGCGCTGAAGCGCGTCGAGGCCATCGTGCAGGGCGACCCGCGCGACAGCGCCACCATGATCGGCGCCCAGGCCTCGAGCGAGCAGAAGGAGAAGATCCTCTCCTACTTCGACATCGGTCGCAAGGAAGGCGCCGAGGTCCTGACCGGCGGCGAGGCGGCCGACCATGGCGGCGAGCTGTCGGGCGGCTATTACATCAAGCCCACGGTCTTCAAGGGCCACAACAAGATGCGCGTCTTCCAGGAGGAGATCTTTGGCCCGGTCGTGTCCGTGACCACCTTCAAGGACCATGACGAGGCGCTGTCGATCGCCAATGACACGCTGTATGGCCTGGGCGCGGGCCTGTGGTCGCGCGACGCCAACACCTGCTATCGCTTTGGCCGCGCCATCCAGGCAGGCCGGGTCTGGACCAACTGCTATCACGCCTATCCGGCCCATGCGGCCTTTGGCGGCTACAAGCAGTCGGGCATCGGTCGCGAAAACCACCGCATGATGCTGGACCACTATCAGCAGACTAAGAACATGCTGGTCAGCTACAGCCCCAAGAAGCTGGGCTTCTTCTGATTGGGACATGACAAGGCGGGGGCGGCCCGGTCACGGGCCGCCCCTTGCCGCAACCCGCGGCAGGTCACCGGCGTTGGGGCTGATCGTCCACGTCAACTCGGACAGAACCATGCCCAAGGACAGCATCATCGACCCTGAAGACGCCGCGGAAAGCGCGGGGCTGGTTTATGTCAACGACGACATGCCCGGCATCACCCGCCAGCGATCGGGCAAGGGCTTCACCTATCGCGACGCGACCGGCAAGACCATTCGCGACGCGGCCCGTCGCAAGCAACTGGCCGCCCTGGCCATCCCGCCGGCCTATACCGATGTCTGGATCTGTCCGGACCCGCGCGGGCATATCCAGGCCACCGGCCGCGACGACAAGGGGCGCAAGCAGTACCGCTATCACCCTGCCTTCCGCGAGGTCCGCGACGGGGCCAAGTACCACCGGATGCTGGATTTCGCTAAGGTGCTGCCCAAGGTGCGCCAGCAGGTCTCCGAAGACATGTCCCGCCGCGGAATGCCCGCCGAGAAGGTGCTGGCGACGGTGGTCTATCTGCTGGAAAACACCATGATCCGGGTCGGCAACGCCGATTACGCCAAGCAGAACAAGTCGCATGGCCTGACCACACTGAGGACGCGGCACGTCAAGCTGGCGGGCAACGAGGTCCGCTTCCGCTTTCGCGGCAAGAGCGGCAAGGAATGGAACCTGGGCCTGCGGGACCGGCGCATCGCCCGCATCATCAAGGCCGCGCAGGACATTCCGGGCCAGCACCTGTTCCAATACCTTGACGAGGAGGGCCATCCCCATCCCGTCAGCTCGACCGAGGTGAATGCCTATCTGCGCAAGATCAGCGGCAGCAACATCACGGCCAAGGACTTCCGCACCTGGACCGGCACCGTCCTGGCGGCCCTGGCCCTGGCCGAATTCGAGAAGGCCGACAGCCAGGCCGCCGCCAAGCGCAATGTCCGCGACGCCATCGAGGCGGTGGCGGCGCGGCTTGGCAACACCCCCACCATCTGCCGCAAGTGTTATGTCCATCCGCAGGTGATCGATGCCTATCTGGCAAACGAGCTGAAGCTGGAATTGCAGGGCAGTATCGACGACAATCTGAACAGCGCCGACCTGCATCCCGAGGAAAAGCAGGTTATGCGCTTTCTGAAACGGAGGTTGAAGGCATGAGCACGGTCACCGCCACATCCGAGGCGCTGAAGCTGATCGAGGAGATCGTGGCAGACCACGGCCCGGTCCTGTTCCACCAGTCGGGGGGCTGCTGCGACGGGTCCTCGCCCATGTGCTATCCGCAAGGCGATTTCCGCGTGGGAGAGCGCGACGTCAAGCTGGGAGAGATCGGCGGCGCACCCTTCTATATCTCGGCCAGCCAGTACGAGGCATGGAAGCACACCGACCTGATCATCGACGTGGTGGCGGGCCGGGGCGGCATGTTCAGCCTGGACAACGGCCGCGAGAAGCGTTTCCTGACCCGGTCCGAGATGTGCCGGATCTGATCCCTCCGGCGTTGTGACCCCGGTCGTGATCCGCTAGAGAAGGCGCGGTCCTGTCAGCAAAGTGAACCCCATGTCCCACAGCGTCTTCATCGATGGCGAAGCCGGCACCACCGGCCTGCAGATCCGCGACCGGCTTCTGGGGCGCGACGACATCCGACTGGTCCAGGTCGATCCCGCGCGGCGCAAGGACCCGCAGGCGCGGCGCGAGGCCTTTGAACAGGCCGACGTGGCGATCCTGTGCCTGCCCGACGATGCCGCCCGCGAGGCGGTGGACCTGACGCGCGACATGAGCGTGCGGCTGATCGACGCCTCGACCGCGCACCGGATCGACCCGAACTGGGTCTTCGGCTTTCCCGAACTGAATTCCGGCATGCGCCGGCAGATCGCCGCGGCGCGCCATGTCAGCAATCCCGGCTGCTATTCGACCGGCGCCATCGCCATGATCGCGCCCCTGGTCAAGGCCGGGCTGATCGACGAGGCCGAGGCGCTGTCGATCAACGCGGTCAGCGGTTATACCGGCGGCGGCAAGGCGCTGATCGCCGACTACGAGGCCGGGACCGCGCCCGTGCATTTCGTCTATGGCCTGACGCAGCGCCACAAGCACATCCCCGAGATCATGACCCGCGGCGGGCTGCTGATGCAGCCGATCTTCGCACCGTCGGTCGGCAATTTCGCGCAGGGCATGGCGGTGCAGCTGCCCCTGCATCTGGGCGGCGACCGCACGATCCGGGCGCTGCACCAGGCGATGGCGGATCATTATCAGGACCAGGATTTCGTCCAGGTCGTCGCGGCGGCGGATCTGGGCGACCGCATCGACCCCACCGCGCTGAACAACACCAACCTGATGCGCATCAGCGTCCATGGCGACGAGGAGATTGGCTGCGCGACCGTCATCGCGGTGCTGGACAACCTGGGCAAGGGCGCGTCGGGGGCTGCGGTGCAGAACCTGAACATCATGCTGGGACTGCCCGAGGCGGCAGGCCTCTGAGCCGGGCGCGAAAATCGACCGGGCCCGCCGATAGGTTTTGACGGAGCCGGGGCGCGGCGGCTAAGCCGGGATGCAGGGCCGCGCAGTGGCGGGTCCGACGCATCGTGGTTTTTTCCAAGGTTTCGCAATGGCCCGTATTTACGCCGATCTGGGGTTCGACCAGACCAACCTCGATCTCAGTCTGCTTTATTACGACGCGCTTGAGACCCAATTCTTGAACAACCACAATGTGCTGAACCGCGGCCGCGTGATCGAGGATCTGCTGGTCGTGGTCTACGAGAACCAGGGCACTCTGGGGGTCGTCGGCCTGGGCGGCGCGGGCATCCGGATGATCGGCGACCGCATCACCGGCGGCACCCTCACCAATATCAGCCAGGTGCTGTCGGACGGGGACGACTATCAGAACCATTTCGAGTTCGACCGGATCAGCTTGCCGCTGGTCGAGTTCTATGACGCGATGCTGAGCTTTTCGCGCGCCGATGACAACCGGCTGATCGAGCGCGCGCTGTCTGGCGACGACACTTTCGAGCTGAGCTTTCAGGCGGACCGGGCCTTTGGCATGGCCGGCAACGACACGCTTTACGGCTTTGGCGGAAGCGACACCCTGGGCGGCGGCTCGGGGCGCGACGTGATCCATGGGGGCAGGGGCGACGACCGGCTGATGCTGGACGGCCAGGACGACCTTTTGGACGGGGGGATCGGCCGCGACTGGCTGGCCGTGCGGGGAGACAGGGCCGCGCAGATCGACCTGGCCCGGACGGACCGGCAGGACACGGGGCACGGCATGGATCGCATCCTGAACATCGAGAACCTGCAGGGCGGGGCGGGCGCGGACCGGCTCAGCGGCGATGCCTTGGCCAACCTGATCCAGGGCGGCGGGGGCGCGGATCGCCTTGCCGGCCGCCGTGGCGGCGACCTGCTGGTGGGGCAGGACGGAAACGACAGGCTGGACGGCGGCATCGGGGCCGATCTGCTGGAGGGCGGGTCCGGCAGCGACCATTTGATCGGCGGACTGGGCGCGGACCGGCTGACGGGCGGTCTGGGCGGGGATGTCTTTGTCTTCCGGACTGCGGAAGACAGCCGGTTTGCCGGCCGCGACATCATCACCGATTTCAACGCCCGCGGCGACCGGATCGACTTGGGTGACATCGATGCCGACCTTCTGGCGGCCGGCAACAATGCCTTCACCTTGCAGATCGGCGGCGAGCTTGAGCCGGGCCGCGGCGGACAGCTGATCGCGCTGCGGAGCGTCCGCGGCCCGGCCCAGACCGACCTGCTGATGGACGTGGATGGCGACGGTCAGGCGGATGCGGCCATCCGGCTGGCCGGGCATCACGCGTTGACCGAGGCGAACTTCATCCTCTGACCTCAGGCTCTGCCTGATTTTCGGGCAAGAGCTTTCTGGCCCGGGCCGGCGGTACAGTGCGGGCTTGCCAAGCCTTCGGCGCGGTTGTCTCTGGCAGTGATGAAGCGGCTTTCAATCATCGTGGTCGAACGGGACCGGGACCGGGCGCTGAGGATCGTGGACGGTCTGCGCGCCTCGGGCGATCATGCGGTGACCGTGATCGCCGAGGAAACCGGCTTGGCCCGCCGCATTGCCGACCAGCAGCCGGACATCGTGCTGATCGACGTGGCCGATCCTTCGCGTGACGTGCTGGAGGAACTGGCCCTGATGTCGGGTCCGCTGGACCGGCCCGTGGCCATGTTCGTCGACCGGTCGGACGAACAGCTGACCCGCGCGGCGATCGAGGCGGGGGTCTCGGCCTATGTCGTCGACGGGCTGCACAGGGACCGCATCAAGCCGATCCTGGACGCGGCCATCGCCCGGTTCCACATGTTCCAGAAGATGCGCGCCGAACTGGCCGCCACCAAGGCCGCGCTGGAGGAGCGCAAGATCATCGACCGCGCCAAGGCCATCCTGATGAAGGCGCGCGGCATCGACGAAGAGGCCGCCTATGCCCTGCTGCGCAAGACCGCGATGGACCAGAAGCGCCGCGTGGCCGACATCGCGCAGCAGCTGGTCATGGCGGCGGGGCTCTTGTCATGACCGACCGGCTGCGCCTGGGCTATCTGCCGCTGACCGATGCCGCGCCGCTGATCATCGCGCAGGAACTGGGATTTGCCGCCGAAGAGGGGCTGGCGCTGGACCTGGTCCCCGTCGGCAGCTGGGCGCAAAGCCGTGACCTGCTGGGCACGGGCGGGATCGATGCGGCGCATATGCTGGTGCCCCTGCCCATTGCGCAAAGCCTGGGGCTGGGGCCGGCCTATCCGGAGTTTGACCTGCTGATGGTCCTGTCCCAGGGCGGGCAGGCGATCGCGGTCTCCTCGGCGCTGGAGGCACGGCTGCGCGGCGGGGGGCATGGCTTTGATTTCGATGACCCTCTGGCGGCGCGGGCGGCGTTAGCAAAGGCGCATCCGGGGCAGCTGCGGGTTGGCGTCCCCTTTCCCTTTTCGACCCAAGCCGAACTGGTGCGGCACTGGCTGGACGGCACCGATCTGGCCCACAGGCTGACCATCCATACGGTTCCGCCCCCGCAGATGGCCGATGCGCTGGCCACGGACGAGGTCGACGCCTGTTGCGTGGGCGAGCCTTGGGCATCGTTCGCCGTCGAACAGGGCAGGGGCGCGCTGCTGCTGGCGGGTCGGGCGATCTGGGCCGCTGCGCCCGAAAAGGGTCTGGTGATGACCCGCGACCGGGCCGAGGCGCGCCCCGGCCAGACCGGCCGGCTGATGCGGGCGCTGTGGCGCGCGGGCCGCTGGCTGGACCAGCCCGACGCGCGGGGCACCGCGGCCGAGATCCTGTCGCGCGCCGGTTATCTGAACCTGTCGCCGGAGATTTGTGAACGCGGCCTCTTGGGCCGGTTGCACGTGACCGCGACCGGTGAACTGCGCCAGTTTCCCGACTTCGTCCGCTTTCACGCCCAGGGGGCCACCTTTCCCTGGCGCAGCATCGCCGTGATGCTGGGTGCACGCATGGCGCAGCGCCACGGCCTGGATCCGGATCAGGCGATGACGCGGGCGGCGGCTTGTTTCCGAACCGACCTCTATCGTCGCCACCTGCGCGAGGCGGGCGCTGACCTGCCCGGATCCTCGGCCAAGGTCGAGGGCGCGATCGCAGCCCCGACCGCCGTGGCGGCCGAAAAGGGGCAGATGATTCTGGGCCCCGATGCCTTTTTCGACGGTCATGTCTTCGACATGGCGTCCGATACGCGCTGAATTCTCAGGCAGTCTGCCCCATTTCGCAGCCACCGCGAACAGCGCGGGCCGGCAGGTCCCCCCGCGGCTTGACCGCCGGTCCCCCAGCCGCAATCCTGGGATCAAGTCGGATGCAACGGCGCTCCGAACTTCGATCTGTCCGCAAGGAAGCGGGCCTTCCCCTTCAGGCAATGTCGCCACCGTATTCGTGCCCCTCGATGGGTGGCGATGCCGGTGGCTTTCGTTTTTCCGGCCCGCATCCCGACCCGCGGACTGACAGCAAGGACCAGCCAGATGACCCTGTTCAAGCCCTCGTCCCGCCGCAGCTTCCTGAAATCGGCCAGCGGCGCGCTGGCCACCATGGCCGCCGCCCGCCTTGCCCTGCCGGGCGGCGCCTGGGCCGCCACGCCCGCGCCCGAGGTCATGGGCTGCAAGCTGGGCTATATCGCCCTGACCGACAGCGCGCCGCTGATCATCGCCCTTGAAAAGGGGTTCTTCGCGAAACACGGCATGCCCGACGTCTTGGTCGAAAAGCAGGCCAGCTGGGGCGCGACGCGCGACAACATGGCGCTTGGCTCGGGTTCCGGCGGGATCGACGGCGGGCATATCCTGCGGCCCAAGGTACATCTCTATTCCACCGGCAGCGTCATGCAGAACAGCCAGCCGCTGCCGATGTACACGCTGTTGAACCTGAACGAGGACGGGCAGGGCCTGTCCGTGCGTCAGGAATATGCCGACAGCGGCGTGGGCCTGGACAGCGGCCCCCTGAAGGAGATCTTTGCCGCCCGCAAGGCCGCCGGCCAGGACGTGCCGGTCGCCATGACCTTCCCCGGCGGCACGCATGACCTGTGGATGCGCTACTGGCTGGCGGCGGGGGGCATCGACCCGGTCTCCGAGGTCGACCTGATCGTCGTGCCGCCCCCGCAGATGGTCGCCAACATGAAGGTCGGCAACATGGAGGCCTTCTGCGTCGGAGAGCCGTGGAACGAGCAGTTGGTGAACCAGAAGATCGGCTTTACCGCCGCCACCACCGGTGAGCTGTGGAACCGCCATCCCGAAAAGGTGCTGGGCATGCGGGCGGCTTGGGTGGACGCCAACCCCAACGCCACCGTCGCCCTGATGATGGCGGTGATGGAGGCGCAGATGTGGTGCGACCTGCCCGAGAACAAGCAGGAGATGGCCGAGATCATCGGCCGCCGCCAATGGTTCAACGTGCCCGTCGCGGACATCATCGGCCGCATCCAGGGCCGGATCAACTATGGCAATGGCCGGGTCGAGGACCGCCCGGACCTGGCGATGAAGTTCTGGGGCGAAAACGGCGAAACCTCCTATCCGTGGAAGTCGCTGGACAGCTGGTTCATCACCGAAAACAAGCGGTGGGGCTATCTGCCGGGCGACCTGGACACGGCGGCCCTGGTCGACCGCACGAACCGCAGCGACCTGTGGCTGGCCGCCGCCAAGGGGCTGGGCCTGTCGGTCGATTTCGGCGACAGCCGCGGGGTCGAGACCTTCTTCGACGGCAAGACCTTTGATCCGGCGAACCCCGACGCCTATCTGGACGCCCAGTCCATCAAGGCGATGGTGTGACCCGATGAACGTCACCGCATTGAAGCGCAAGCTGGACCTGACCCCCAGGCCCGCAGCCCCCTCCGCAGCCCCCGTCGTGGCGCTGCCCCCCCGCAGCCCCGACCGCCTGGCCCCCTGGCGCAAGCGCGGCGCGTCGCTGGCCGGCAACGTCCTGCCGCCGCTGGCCGTGCTGGTCGTCCTGCTGACGATCTGGCAGGTCGGCGCCTCGGGCGAGGGCAGCGGCCTGCCCACGCCGGTGCAGGTCTGGATCGACAGCGGCTTCCTGATCCTGGAGCCGTTCTACGTCTATGGCACCCAAGACATCGGCCTGGGCTGGCGCGTCCTGACCTCGTTGGAGCGTGTGGCCTATGGGTTCGGGCTGGCCGCCGTGGTCGGCGTGCTGACCGGCGCGGTCATCGGGCAATCGGCGCTGATGATGCGCGGCTTCGATCCGATCTTCCAGATCCTGCGCACCGTGCCGCCGCTGGCCTGGCTGCCCATCAGCCTGGCCGCCTTCATGGACAGCGGGCCGTCGGCGATCTTCGTGATCTTCATCACCGCGATCTGGCCGGTGATCATCAACACCGCCGCGGGCGTGCGCGCCATCCCGCAGGATTACCGCAATGTCGCCGCCGTCCTGCGCCTGAACCAGGTCGAGTTCTTTTGGAAGATCA
This sequence comes from Paracoccus sp. KKT209, assembly GCF_055635455.1. The sequence continues at coordinate 3,232,595 of NZ_CM145758.1, read as the reverse complement.
TGGTCCCCGCCGCCGCCCCCTACATCTTTTCGGGGCTGCGCATCGGGGTGGGGCTGTCCTGGCTGGCCATCGTCGCGGCCGAGATGCTGACCGGCGGCGTAGGCATCGGCTTCTTCATCTGGGATGCGTGGAACAGTTCGCGGCTCAGCGACATCATCGTGGCCTTGGCCTATATCGGCGGCACGGGCTTCATCCTGGATCGTCTGGTCGGCTGGATCGGACGCATCGTCTCTCGCGGCACGGCCGGGTAAGGGGAAAGACCGATGAAATATCTTCAGATCGACCATGTCTCCAAGACCTTCGTGAAGGGTCCCAAGCAGACCCATGTCCTGTCTGACATCACCCTGACCATCGACAGGGGCGAATTCGTCAGCATCATCGGCCATTCCGGCTGCGGGAAATCGACTCTGCTGAACCTGATCGCCGGCCTGACCGAGGTGACGACCGGCGCCATCATGCTGGACGGCCGCGAGGTCAACGCGCCGGGTCCCGACCGCGCGGTCGTGTTCCAGAACCACAGCCTGCTGCCCTGGTTGACGGTCTATGACAACATCAAGCTGGCGGTCAGCAAGGTGTTCGGTACGACGAAATCGCGGGCCGAGCACCACGACTGGATCATGCAGAACCTGGACCTGGTGCAGATGAGCCATGCCGCCGATAAGCGGCCCGGCGAGATCTCGGGCGGGATGCGCCAGCGCGTGGGCATCGCCCGGGCCTTGGCGATGGAGCCCAAGGTCCTGCTGCTGGACGAACCCTTCGGCGCGCTGGACGCGCTGACCCGCGCGCATCTGCAGGACGCGGTGATGGACATCCATGCGCGCCTTGGCAACACGATGATCATGATCACCCATGACGTGGATGAGGCCGTGCTGCTGGCCGACCGGATCGTGATGATGACGAACGGCCCCGCCGCCACCATCGGCGAGGTGCTGACCGTGCCGCTGGCCCGCCCGCGCGACCGCATCCGGCTGGCCAGCCATCCCGACTATGTCCGCGCCCGCGAAGGCGTGCTGCGGTTCCTCTATGAACGCCACCGCTTCGTCGAAGCCGCGGAGTAGACCCATGACAAAGAATCTTGTGGTGATCGGCGCGGGCATGGCCTCGGGCCGGATGCTGGAGCATCTGTTCGACCAGGCCCCCGGCCAGTGGAACGTGACCCTGTTCAACGCCGAGCCGCGCGGCAATTACAACCGGCTGATGCTGTCGCCGGTGCTGTCGGGCGACAAGACCTATGACCAGATCGTGACGCATGACGCGGCCTGGTATGCCGCCCATGGCGTCGCCTGCCGCTTTGGCGAAAGCGTGACCGCAATCGACCGTCAGGCCCAGGTCGTCCACGGCGCGAACGGGCCTGTGCCCTATGACGCGCTGGTCATCGCGACCGGATCGGCCCCCTTCATCATCCCGCTGCCGGGGCACCGGCTGCCCGGCGTCGTCGCCTATCGCGACCTGGAGGACACCAACGCCATGATCGCCGCCAGCCGCCCGGGCGCGCGGGCGGTCGTCATCGGCGGCGGTCTGCTGGGGCTGGAGGCCGCCGCCGGCATGGCGGCCCGCGGCACTGATGTCACGGTGATCCACCTGATGGGCCATCTGATGGAACGCCAGTTGGACCCCGCCGCAGCCTATCTGCTGCAGCGTGATCTGGAAGGTCGCGGCATCCGCGTCCACTGCAAGGGCGCCACCAAGGCGATCCTGGGCACCGACCGGGTCGAGGCGGTGCTGCTGGAGGACGGGACCGTCTATCCCGCCGACCTGGTCTGCATGGCCGTGGGCATCCGCCCCGAAACGCGGCTGGCCAATGACGCGGGGCTGGAGGTCGCGCGCGGCATCACCGTCGATGACCAGATGCGCAGCAGCGATCCGGCGATCTTTGCCCTTGGGGAATGCGTCGAACATGACGGGCAACTGTTTGGCTTGGTCGCGCCGCTCTATGATCAGGCCAAGGTTCTGGCGGCGACGCTGGCGGGGCGGGATGCCGCGTTCCGGCCCGTCCAGACCGCGACCAAGCTGAAGGTCACCGGCTGCGATCTGTTCAGCGCGGGCGATTTCGCGGATGCGCCTGGCCGCGAGGACATCGTGTTCCGCGACCCCGGCCGCGGCATCTACAAGCGCCTGATCCTGGAAGGGGACCGCCTGATCGGCGCCGTGATGTACGGCGACACGGCCGACGGGACGTGGTTCTTTGACAAGATCCGCACGGGGGCGGACATCTCCCCCGACCGCGACACGCTGATATTCGGTCCCGCCTTTGCCGGAGGGCCCGGCGCGGACCCTCTGGCAGCCGTTGCAGCCTTGCCGCCTGAGGCGGAAATCTGTGGCTGCAACGGCGTCTGCAAGGGACAGATCACCGCCGCCATTCAGGGCGGCGCGACGACACTGGACGCGGTGCGCGGCCTGACCAAGGCCAGCGCCAGTTGCGGCACCTGCACGGGGCTGGTGGAACAGGTCATGGCGCTGAGCCTGGGCGACGGGTTCGCGGCCAACGCCAACCCGCCGATGTGCAAATGCACCGATCACACGCATGAGGACGTCCGCCGCCTGATCAAGTCGATGGGGCTGAAGTCCATCCCGGCGGTGATGCAGGAGCTGGGCTGGCGCAGCGTCGGCGGTTGCGCCTCCTGCCGTCCGGCGCTGAACTATTACCTGATCGCGGATTGGCCGCTGGACTATCGCGACGATCGGCAAAGCCGCTTCGTGAACGAACGCAACCATGCCAATATCCAGAAGGACGGCACCTATTCGGTCGTCCCGCGCATGTGGGGCGGCGTCACCACCGCCGCCGAACTGCGCGCCATCGCGGACGCCGCCGACCGATACGCGGTGCCGATGATCAAGGTCACCGGCGGCCAGCGCATCGACCTGCTGGGCGTTCGGAAAGAGGACCTGCCCGCGATCTGGGCCGATTTCAACGAGGCGGGGATGGTGTCGGGGCATGCCTATGCCAAGGGCCTGCGCACCGTGAAGACCTGCGTGGGCCAGCAGTTCTGCCGTTTCGGCACGCAGGATTCGACAGGCTTGGGCATCCGGCTGGAAAAGCTGCTCTGGGGGTCATGGACGCCCGCCAAGGTCAAGCTGGGCGTGTCCGGCTGTCCGAGGAACTGCGCGGAGGCGACCTGCAAGGATATCGGCATCGTCTGCGTGGACAGCGGGTTCCAGATCAGCGTGGCGGGCGCGGCCGGCATGGACGTGCGGGAAACCGTGCCGCTGCTGACTGTCCCCGACGCGGATGCGGTCTGCGACGTGGTTGCGGCCTTTGTCCAGTTGTACCGAGAGAACGCGCGCTATCTGCACCGCATCTACAAGTGGGTGGACAAGGTGGGGCTGGACTGGTGCCGCGACCAGGTGGCCGACCCCGCGATCCGCGCCGCGCTGGTGGCGCGCTTTGCCGAAAGCCAGGCGATCTATCAGGCCGACCCCTGGGCGGATCACGCCGCCCGCCCGGCCGATTGGGCGCCCGTCGCCGACCTGACCCTGAAGGCCGCAGAATGAGGAGATCCGCATGAGCCGGTTCATCGACATCGCCGCGCTGGACGACATCCCCCGTCAGGGCGCCCGCGTGGTCCGGACGCCACTGGGCTGCGTGGCGGTCTTTCGCACCGCCGACGACCGCGTCTTTGCGCTGGACGACCGCTGCCCGCACAAGGGCGGACCGCTGTCCGAGGGGATCGTTCACGGCGCCCAGGTCACCTGCCCGCTGCACGGCTGGGTCTTCGACATGGCCACGGGATCGGCGCAGGGGGCCGATGAGGGGCGCGTGGCCACCTATGCCGTGCGCTGCGAAAACGGTCGGGTGCTGCTGGATGCCGCCTTCCTGTCCGGGCGCAGGGCGGCATGACGGCGCCGGTCCGGACGACCTGCCCCTATTGCGGGGTGGGCTGCGGGGTCTTGGCGACGCCGGACGGGCAGGGCGGGCTGCGGATCGCGGGCGACCCCGATCACCCTGCCAACCGCGGCCGTCTTTGCGTCAAGGGCGCCGCTCTGGGCGAGACCCTGGCCACCGCCGGACGCCTGCTGACCCCGCGCATCGGCGGGGCCGAGGCCGGCTGGGACCAGGCGCTGGACCTGATCGCCGACCGCTTTGCCACCGCCATCCGCGATCACGGCCCGGATTCTGTGGCGATGTATGTTTCAGGCCAGCTGCTGACCGAAGATTACTATGTCGCCAACAAGCTGATGAAGGGCTTTCTCGGCAGCGCGAATATCGACACGAACAGTCGGCTCTGCATGGCCTCCAGCGTGGCGGGCCACCGCCGCGCCTTCGGGTCCGACACGGTGCCGGGTCTTTACGAGGACCTGGAACTGGCCGATCTGGTGGTGCTGACCGGCTCGAACCTGGCCTGGTGCCACCCGGTCCTGCATCAGCGCCTGATGGCCGCCCGCGCCGCCCGCCCTGACATGCGCATCGTCGTCATCGACCCGCGCCGGACCGCCACCTGCGAGGGCGCCGACCTGCATCTGCCGATCGCGGCGGGGGCGGATGCGCATCTGTTCAACCTGCTGCTGTGCCACCTGTTCGACACCGGCCGGATGAACGCCGATTTCCTGCCCCATCTGGCGGGGCTGGACGCGGCGTTGGAGGCTGCGCGGGACAGCCGTCCTGCCGCGACGGGGCTGGACCCGCAGGACCTGGCGGCCTTTCTGGACCTGTGGGCCGGGGCTGAGAAGGTGGTCACCGTCTATTCCCAGGGCATCAACCAGTCCGACAGCGGCACGGACAAGGTGAACGCGATCCTGAACTGCCACCTGGCCACGGGGCGCATCGGGCGGCCCGGCATGGGTCCCTTCAGCGTCACCGGCCAGCCCAATGCCATGGGCGGGCGCGAGGTGGGCGGCCTGTCCAACATGCTGGCCTGCCATCTGGAGCTGGAGAATCCCCGCCATCGCGCCGCCGTCCAGACGTTCTGGAACGCGCCGCGCATGGCACAGCGGCCCGGCCTGAAGGCCGTGGACCTGTTCCGCGCGGTCGAGGACGGCCGCATCAAGGCGCTGTGGATCCTCCACACCAACCCCGCCGTGACCATGCCCGAGGCCGACCGCGTCGCCCGCGCCATCGCTGCCTGCGACTTCGTCGCGGCCAGCGAGGCCTGGCCCGATACCGATACGGCGCGGCTGGCGGATGTGCTGCTGCCGGCTGCCGCCTGGGGCGAAAAGGACGGCACCGTCACCAATTCCGAACGCCTGATCAGCCGCCAGCGGGCGGCGCTGCCGCCGCCGGGTCAGGCCCGCCCAGATTGGTGGGCATTGGCCCAGGTCGCGCAGCGCATGGGGTTACAAGGCTTTGACTGGTCCGGACCGGCCGGGATCTTTGCCGAATATGCCGCGCTGTCCGGCGTCGCGGGCCGGCTGGGCAGCGACTTCGACATCTCGCAACTGGCGGGGGTGAACTACGATCGGATGTCGCCGGTCCACTGGCCACAGGGACCCGCGCAGCGCGGCGGCCGGTTCTTTGGCAGCGGCCGGTTCCACACGGCCGATGGGCGCGCGCGGATGGTTCCGGTCCGGGCAACCCTGCCTGTGCGCGACCCGGAGGGCGTCCTGCTGAACACCGGCCGCATCCGCGACCAGTGGCACAGCATGACACGCACGGGCCTCTCTCCGCGCCTGTCGCGGCACCTGGCCGAGCCCTATCTGGAGCTGCACCCGCAGGATGCCGAGCGGTTCGGCTTGGCCGGTGCCGACCTGGTGCAGTTGCGGAACGACCACGGCCGGGCGGTGCTGCGGGTGATGATCAGCGACCGGGTGGCGCCCGGCCATCCCTTTGCGCCGATGCACTGGAGCGGCCAGACGGCACCCACCGGCCGCATCGACGCACTGGTTCCAGGGCTGACGGATCCGGCCTCTGGCCAGCCGGCCAGCAAATCCGCCCCGGTCCGGCTGGCCCGCTATACCGCGGCCTGGCACGGATATCTTGTGACCACGCGGGATGTTGCGCCCGATTGCGGCTATTGGGCCAAGGCGCGGCTGGCCGGGGGTTGGCAGCTGGAGCTTGCCGACAGCGTCACCCCGGTTGACTGGGTGGCCTGGGCCGTGGCGCTGCTGGATCTGGGCCAACCGTCTGTCCTGCTGCAGGACAGCGCCCGGGGGCGGCACCGGATGGCCTTTCACCGCGACGGCAGGCTGCAGGCGGCGCTGTTCATCGCGCGCGAACCGGTGCTTCTGTCGCGCGACCACCTGGTCGGGCTGCTGGACCGCGAAGCGCCGCATGCGCTGGCAGGCCGTCCCTCGGCGGACATGCCGGATCCGGGGCCGACGATCTGCGCCTGTCTGAATGTCGGGCTGAACACCATCCGGCGGGCCTTGGCTGGCGGAGGCCTGAACAGCGTCACGGAAATCGGGCAGGCCTTGGGAGCAGGCAGCAATTGCGGATCCTGTCGGCCCGAACTGGCGGCGCTGCTGGCCTGTGCCCAAATGCCCGCGGCGGCCGAATGACAGGGGTGGCAGCACCGAAGCGTGAACAAATGCATTCTTGACAAAAACCAGCAGGGAATTATGCGGGCGCATCCTTCGTCTTTATCCAAGGGCATCCCCGCATGTTTTTCTCTGCTTCGGGCCTGCGCGGCTTCGGGAACAGCCCCTGCCTGATCACCCGGAACGGCGTGATGACCTATGCCGAACTGGCCGATGCTAGCGCCCGGTTCGCCGCCCGCCTGCCGGCGCAGCGGGGGCTGGTGGCTATTGAGATGCTGCCGACCCCCGTGACCGTCGCGGCCTATCTGGGCGCGCTGCAGGCCGGCCATGCGGTCATGCCCCTGCCCGCAGGCCAGCCCGAGATCGCCCGCAAGCTGGAGGGCCGGTTCCGCCCGGCCGTCAGCTGGCGCAGCACGGGCGATCGCAGCCGGCTGATCTTTCACGAGCACGCGGCAGGGGTGCATGGCGACCTGGCGCTGCTGCTGTCCACATCCGGCAGCACGGGCGAGGGGCGGGGCGTCCGCCTGTCGGCCGGTGCGGTCGAGGCCAATGCCCGCAGCATCGCGGACTACCTGCGGATCGCGCCCGGGGATCGGGCGGCGCTGGTCCTGCCGCTGCATTATTCCTATGGCCTGTCGGTTTTGCATTCGCATCTGGCCCAAGGCGCCAGCCTGTGGCTGGACACCGGCTCGGTCGCCGCGCCGGGGTTTCTGGCGGCGCTGGAGACGTCGGGGGCGACCAGCCTTGCCGGCGTGCCGCATCATTTCCGGCTGCTGGCCGCGGCGGCGCAGGCGCTGCCCCCGCGCCTGTCCTGCCTGACGGTCGCGGGCGGCGCCATGCCGCCTTCCGAAGTGCGGCATTGGGCCGATGTCATGGCCGCCCGCCAGGGCCGCTTCGTGGTGATGTATGGCCAGACCGAGGCCACTGCCCGCATCGCCTATCTGCCCCCCGAACAGGCCGCCAATGTGCCCGATGCCATCGGGCAGGCCATTCCCGGCGGCAGCCTGATGCTGCGCGATGAGACCGGGCACCCGATCGACCGCCCCGACATGGAGGGCGAACTGGTCTATCGCGGACCGAACGTGATGATGGGCTATGCCGAAACCGCCGCCGATCTGGCGCGCGGCCCGGACCTGTCCGAGCTTGCGACCGGCGATCTGGCGCGCCTTGGGGCGGACGGCTTCTACCGGATCACCGGGCGGCTGTCGCGCATGTCCAAGATCGCGGGACTGCGCATCGGCCATGACGCGCTGGAACGCGCCCTGGCGGATGCGGGGCATCAGGTCGCCGTCTGGGGCAATGACGACACGATCTGGATCGCGACGCCGCATCCCTCGGACGCGCTGGCGGCGCAGGCCGCGCAGCTGGCCGGCATCGGGGCGCAGCATGTGGTGACCGTGGCCTGTGCCGAATTTCCGCGCCACCCGAACGGCAAGATCGACTATCCGGCGCTGCGGCGCCTGGCCCGCCCCCCGGCCCGCAGCGCCGACCTGCTCCAGGTCTTTGGCCGCACCTTCGGCCGCACGGTCAGGCCGACCGACAGCTTTGCCAGCCTTGGCGGGGATTCGCTGCAGCATGTGGAACTGTCGCTGATGATCGACCAGCGCCTTGGCGGATTGCCGGCCGGATGGGAGCAGATGCCCGTCGCGCAGCTGATGCGCGCGCCGGGCACCCGCAAGAGCCGCATCCCGATGGATGTCCTGGCGCGCGGGCTGGCGATCATGGCGGTGGTGACCGCGCATCAGACGAACTGGCCCGTCTATGGCGGGGCGGCGGCCATGATGATCCTGCTGGGGATGAGCGTCGCGCAGCATCGCCGGCAGGCCTTGGCCGCAGGCGATGCCCTGGGCTTCCTGCGGCCGGCCCTGAGGGTCCTGCTGCCCTATTTCCTGGTCCTGGCAGGCTATGCGCTGGCCTGGCAGCAGATGCCCTGGGCCTCGGTGGCGCTGATGGGCAACCTGGCCCTGACCGTGCCCGAGACGCATCTGATGCTGCCCTATCTCTACTGGTTCGTCGAAGCCTATATGCAGATCAGCCTGCTGGTGCTGGTCATGTTCTGGCCGGGTCGGATGCGACGATGGCTGTCGTCCGCGCCCTTCGCGACGGGTCTGGCGATGCTGGCGCTGGCCATGCTGATGCGCGTGACCCTGCCAGAGTTCTGGCCGCTGCCCTCGGGGCGGTCGCAGTTCTCGGTGCCATGGGTCTTTTATCTCTTTGCCTTCGGCTGGTGCATTGCCACCGCCGCGACCCGCAGCCAGCGGGCGCTGGTGCTGCTGGCCGCCGCGATCGCCATGCCGCTGGTGGCCTGGCTGGGCGGCAACTGGTTCGGCGGCTGGATCAAGTACCTAAGCCTCCTGGCCCTGATGGTCGCGCTGCTGCATGTCCGCGCCGTCCCCATGCCCCGGCCGCTGGTGCGTGGCTTCATGCACCTGGCGCAGGCGGCCTTCCCGATCTACCTGCTGCACCGGCTGGTGCCCGAGGTGCTGATGCCCCTGCTCGACCTGTCGCTGTCGCAGCCTTTGACGGATGCCGTCGCCATCACGGGGGGCATCGGCCTGGGCGTCGCGGCCGGGCGGGCGCTTGCCTGGCTGTCGCAACTGCCGGCGGGCCGGAACGGCCTGTTCGGCACACGCAAATCGGCCCCCTCGGCAGAAAGGCTGGGCGCGGTGGATCGGAAACTTGCCGGGAACATCTAGCTTGGTGGAGCCGAGGGGAATCGAACCCCTGACCTCGTCATTGCGAACGACGCGCTCTACCAACTGAGCTACGACCCCATCGCTGCGATAGATCGCGTCTTGCGCGGGCCTTGTCAAGGGTCTCGGTGGCACGCCGGACGACGGCTGTGCGGGGACCGGGCACCCTCGACGGGGTGCCCGGTGCGGCGCTCATTCCGCGGCCTCGGCATAGGTGCCCAAGGGCGGGCAGGTGCAGATCAGGTTGCGGTCGCCATGGGCGTTGTCGACGCGGCCCACGGGCGGCCAGTACTTGTCAACGCGGAAGGCGCCCGGCGGAAAGCAGCCCTGTTCGCGGCCATAGGGGCGGTCCCATTCGCGGACCAGATCCTCGACCGTGTGGGGGGCGTGGCGCAGCGGGCTGTCGGCGGCGCTGATGCGGCCCTCGGCCACTTCGGTGATCTCGGCGCGGATGGCAAGCAGAGCGGTGACAAAGCGGTCGATCTCAGCCTTTGTCTCGCTTTCCGTCGGCTCGACCATCAGGGTGCCGCTGACCGGCCAGCTCATCGTGGGCGCGTGAAAGCCGTTGTCGATCAGCCGCTTGGCGATGTCGTCGACGGTCACGCCATGTTCGGCAAAGGGCCGCGTGTCGATGATGCACTCATGCGCCACCCGCCCGCGGTTGCCCATGAACAGGATCGGATAGGCCCCGGCCAGCCGCGCTGCGATATAGTTCGCGTTCAGGATCGCCACGCGCGTGGCCTGGGTCAGCCCGGCGCCGCCCATCATCAGGCAATAGGCCCAGCTGATCAGCAGGATCGACGCCGATCCATAGGGCGCCGCCGACACCGCACCGATCCCTCCCTGCGGATCGCCCGGCAGGTACGGCGCCAGATGCGCCTTCACCCCGATCGGCCCCATGCCGGGGCCGCCGCCGCCATGCGGGATGGCAAAGGTCTTGTGCAGGTTCAGGTGGCTGACATCGCCGCCGATTTCCCCCGGCTTCACCAGACCGACCAGCGCGTTCATGTTCGCGCCGTCGATATAGACCTGCCCGCCATGTTCATGCGTGATGTCGCAGACCTGCCGGACGGTGTCCTCGAAGACGCCATGGGTCGACGGATAGGTGATCATCACCGCCGCCAGCCGGTCGCCCGCCTTGGCCGCATGTGCGGCAAAATCCTCCAGGTCGATGTCGCCGTTCGGCGCCGATTTCACCACCACCACCTGCATCCCGCACATCTGCGCCGATGCCGGGTTCGTGCCATGCGCCGATACCGGGATCAGGCAGATGTCGCGCTCCTCGCCCCGCGCCTTGTGATAGGCCTGGATGGTCAGCAGCCCGGCATACTCCCCCTGCGCGCCGCTGTTCGGCTGCATGGAAAATGCGTCGTATCCGGTGATCACGCACAGCTTCTCGGTCAGGTCCGCGATGGCCTCGTGATACCCGGCCGCCTGGTCATGCGGCGCGAACGGGTGCAGCGCACCGAATTCCGGCCAAGTGATCGGCATCATCTCGGCCGCGGCGTTCAGCTTCATCGTGCAGGACCCCAGCGGGATCATCGCCCGGTCCAGCGCCAGGTCGCGGTCCGACAGGCGGCGCATGTAGCGCATCATCTCGGACTCGGCCCGGTTCATGTGGAAGACCGGATGGGTCAGGTAATCGCTCTCGCGCAGCAGGTCCTCTGGGATCGCCGGATCGGTCGCCGCAGGCGCCGCATCGGTGATCCCGAACGCATCCAGCAGCCGCGTGATCACACCCGCATCGGTGGTCTCGTCGACGCTGATGCCCACGCGGTCGCGGCCGACGCGGCGCAGGTTGATGCCCCGATGCCGCGCGGCGGCCAGAATCCCCGCCTGACCCACGCCCACCTTGACGGTGATCGTGTCAAAGAACGCTTGCGGAGCCACCTCCGCCCCGGCTGCCCGCAGCGCCTCGGCCACGGTCACCGCATGCAGATGCACCCGCTGCGCAATGGCGCGCAGGCCCTCCGGCCCATGGAACACCGCATAGAACCCCGCCATCACCGCCAGCAGCGCCTGCGCGGTGCAGACATTGCTGGTGGCCTTCTCGCGGCGGATGTGCTGCTCGCGCGTCTGCAGCGACAGGCGCAGCGCCTGATTGCCGGAACTGTCGATGCTGACGCCGACGATGCGTCCCGGCATCGCCCGCTTCAGCGCGTCGCGGCAGGACATGAAGGCCGCATGCGGCCCGCCATAGCCCATCGGCACGCCGAAACGCTGTGACGATCCGACGGCGATATCGGCGCCCATCGCGCCCGGCTCGCGCAAAACGCACAGCGCCAGCAGGTCGGTGGCGACGATGGCCAGCGCACCGGCCGCGTGCAGCGCCTCGATCTCGGGCGTCAGGTCGCGAACATGGCCATAGGTGCCGGGATACTGGAAGACCGCGGCAAAGACCTGATCCGCCACCAGATCATCGACCGAGCCCTTGATGATCCGGATGCCCAGAGGCGCCGCCCGCGTCTCGATCACGCTGATCGTCTGCGGGTGCAGGTCATGGGCGACAAAGATCGCATCCGCCTTGGACTTCGACTGCCGCCGCGCCATGGCCATCGCCTCGGCCGCCGCCGTCGCCTCGTCCAGCAGCGATGCGTTCGCCACCGGCAGCCCGGTCAGATCCGCCACCATGGTCTGGAAATTCAGCAGCGCCTCCAGCCGCCCCTGCGCGATCTCGGGCTGATAGGGGGTATAGGCCGTGTACCAGGCCGGGTTCTCCAGGATGTTCCGCTGGATCGCAGGCGGCGTGACGGTGCCGTAATACCCCTGACCGATCAGGCTGGTCATCACGCGGTTCTTGTCCGCCACCTCGCGCATCCGCGCCAGCAGCCCCGCCTCGGACAGCGCGGGCCAGTCCAGCGCATCCGCCTGCCGGATCGCCGCGGGCACGGTCTGCTCGATCAGCTGGTCCAGGCTCTCGGCCCCCACCACCCTCAGCATCTCCTCCATCTCGGACGGAGACGGCCCGATATGGCGGCGGTTCGCGAAATCGTCGGGGTTGTAGTCTGTCGGGTTCCAGCGGCCCATGGCGCCTCCATCAGGGGCGCGCGCGGCCCCTTCTTTGTTGTGAAAATACCCACTGGGGGTCCGGGGGGCGCAGCCCCCCGCTTTCGCCGGACCGCCAGGCCCGGCAGCGGCTCAGCCGACCAGCGCCTTGTAGGCCTCCTCATCCATGAAGCCCTCGGTGGCGCCGGCATTCGCAGGCTTCAGCCGAAAGAACCAGGCCGCCATCGGATCGCCGTTCACGTCGCCTGGATTGTCCGCCAGCGCCGCGTTCACCGCCGTGATCCTGCCCGCCACCGGGGCCACGATGTCGCTGGCAGCCTTGACGCTCTCGATCACCACGATCTCCTCGCCGGCAGCCACCTCGCGCCCCTCCTCGGGCAGCTCGATGAAGACGACGTCGCCCAGCTGGTCGCTGGCGTGGCGGGTGATCCCCACGACGATCTCGTCACCCTCGGCGCGCAGCCATTCATGATCTTCGGTGTATTTCAGCATGGAACAGTTCCTCAGCGTTTATAGGACGGGGTGACGAAGGGCAGGGCGCAGACGATGACGGGCAAGCGCTTGCCGCGCAGTTCGGCCCAGAGGGTCGTGCCCTCGGGGATATCGGCGGGGATCAGCGCCATCGCGACCGGCCCCCCGACCGAGGGGCCAAAGCCGCCCGACCGGACCGTCGCCACCGGCTCGCCCCCGGCCTCTCCGGCAAAGATCTCGACCCCCTCGCGGATCGGCGCGCGACCTTGGGGGCGCAGGCCGCGGCGCAGGATGGACGGCCCTTCGGCCAGTTCTGGCAGCACGCGATCGGCGCCCGGAAACCCGCCCGCGCGGGCACCGCCGCTGCGCCGGGCCTTGGGGATCGCCCAGCCCAGCCCCGCCTCGGCCGGCGTGACGCCCTCATCCATGTCGTGGCCGTAAAGCGGCAGCCCCGCCTCCAGCCGCAGGCTGTCGCGGGCGCCAAGGCCGATGGGCGCCACCTCGGGCTGCTCCAGCAGGGCTTGGGCGAACACCTCCAGCTGCGCCTCGGGGACCGAGATCTCGAACCCGTCCTCCCCGGTATAGCCCGAGCGAGAGATCCACAGCGCCGCCCCCTGCCAGTCGATGATCCGACTGTCCATGAAGCGCATCTGCGTGGCGGCAGGCACCAGCCGCGCCAGCGCCGCCTCGGCCTTCGGGCCCTGCAGCGCCAGCAGCCCGCGATCCGCGACCGGCTCGACCCGAATCCCCGACAGGGTGTGAAGATGGTCGATGTCATGTTCGGCCCGCGCCGCGTTCACCACCAGAAGGTAATGATCCCCGCGATGGGCGAACATCAGGTCGTCCAGAATGCCGCCCGCATCATCGGTGAACAGCCCATAGCGCTGCCGCCCCTCGGGCAGCCCCAGCACATCCGCCGGGATCAGGCTTTCCAGCGCCAGGGCGGCGGTCTCGATGCGGCCATCCTCGGGCCAGACCAGGACCTGGCCCATATGCCCCACGTCGAACAGCCCGGCCTCGGCGCGCGTGTGCAGATGTTCGGCCATCACGCCCATCGGATATTGGACCGGCATCTGCCAGCCGGCAAAGGGCACCATGCGGGCGCCCAGCTGCTGGTGCAGAGCATAAAGGCCGGTCCGGCGGTCGGGCTGCGGGCGGATCGTGTCGGCCATCGGGCCTCCTCAGAATGCTGCCGGGCAGCCGGCATCGGTTGGACGAGGGACGGCCCCCCGCACGACGATGCCCCCTCTGTCCCTGCCCGCCCCTGAACACAGGGTATAGGCGCCTGAGATCGTTATCCCTTCGGCGGGCCTTGCGGCCACTCTCCAGAGTTTCTGCGGAAGACGGTCCTTTTGCCTGAGAGTTCGCCGGGGCGGCTGCTCCTTCGGCCCCGGCGCCTGGCCGGTGTCTCCCGAATTCCTGACTCTCGTGCTAGCCGCAGGCGCGGGCCTAAGCAAGACTTTTGTCGCAATCGATGAATGAAACGCCGCTTTCCGGCCGTGATCGTCTGCAGGGTCCGGCGGCACCGCAACATGCAGGACCCCTCGCCGCCGCTGCTGGCAGCGCCACAAGGGCAGGGGGATTCATCTAAGATTTTCCGACCGCAGCAAGGCTCCGGCGCCCGAGCGTCAGCCGCGCGGAAAGACAAAGACCCGGTCGCGCCGCAGCATCAGCCACATGGGCGTGCCCGCCGGCGGCAGAAAGACGCCCGGCACCGTGGCGTTCAGGGCGATCGCGCCCTGGTCGGTGCTGAACTCGACCAGCGACTCGCGGCCCAGATAGCGCGCCCGGGTGACGCGGGCGCGGGCGGCGCTGCCGTTTTCCGCCGTGGGCGCGGGACCCTGGCCCGCGCGGTCGAAATCCAGCTTCAGATGCTGGGGGCGGATCACGATCTCGACCTCGGCCCCGTCGGGCAGGCCCGGCGTCAGGAACTGGCCAAAGGGCGTGTCGGTCAGCGCCCCCTGCACCCGGCCCGTCAGGACGTTAATGTCGCTGAAGAACCCCGCCGCCTGCCGGTCCACCGGCGCATTGTAGAGGTTGTAGGGCGCCCCCTGCTGGACGATCCGGCCGCCGCGCATCAGCAGGATCTGGTCGGCCATGCGCATCGCCTCGTGCGGCTCGTGCGTGACCAGCAGGACGGCGGTGCCCTCTTCCTTCAGCAGGGCCAGCGTCTCGTCGCGGATGCCGTCGCGCAGGCGCTCGTCCAGTCCGCTGAAGGGCTCGTCCATCAGCAGGACGCGCGGCCGTGGCGCCAGCGCGCGCGCCAGCGCGACGCGCTGCTGCTCGCCCCCCGACAGCTCGTGCGGATAGCTGTCGATGTGGCGGCCCATCTGCACGCGGTCCAGCAGCTCGGCCACCCGGCCGCGATGCGCCTTGAAGCCGCCGGCCAGCCCGAAGGCCACGTTGTCGCGCACCGGCAGATGCGGGAACAGCGCGAAATCCTGGAACATCAGCCCGATGGCGCGGCGCTCGGGCGGGACGCGGACGACCGTGTCGCAGATCAGCTGGCCGTCGACCAGGATGCGGCCGCTGTCCTGCATGTCCACGCCGGCGACGATCCGCAGCGTGGTCGATTTCCCGCAGCCCGAGGGCCCCAGCAGGCAGGCGACCTGGCCCGCCTCGACGCGAAAGCTGACGTCGTCGACGACGGGGGCCCCGTCAAAGGCGCGCACCAGGTTCTGCACTTCCAGTCGGGCAGGCGTCGTCACGATCCGGTCCAAGCCTTTCGGTCGGGTTCCGCCTGCCCTAGCAGGGGCAGGCCAGCCCCGCAACCGCGCGTCAGATCGTCAGGTTCACCGCGCCGCCGTCCAGCAGGATGTTCTGCCCGACGATGAAGCGCGCCTGCTGGCTGCACAGAAAGGCGCAGGTCGCGCCGAAATCCTCGGCCGTGCCATAGGTGCCGGTCGGGATGGTGGCCTGCCGGCGGCGGCGCGCCTCGTCCAGGTCGATGCCCTCCTTCTCGGCCACGCCGCGGTCCAGGCCCACGGCGCGGTCGGTGGCATGGATGCCCGGCAGCAGGTTGTTCACGCAGACACCGCTTGCCGCCACCTGCCGCGACATGCCGGCCACGAAGCCGGTCAGCCCGGCGCGCGCGCTGTTCGACAGGCCCAGCACCGCGATCGGAGAGCGCACCGATTGCGAGGTGATGTTGACGACCCGGCCCCAGCCCCGCTCCATCATGCCCGGCACCAGCGCCTGCATCAGCGCCACCGCCGACAGCATGTTGGCGTCCAGCGCGCGGACAAAGTCGTCGCGGCTCCAGTCGCGCCAGTCGCCGGGGGGCGGGCCGCCGGCATTGGTGACCAGGATGTCGGCATGACCCACCGCCTCCAGCACGCGGGCGCGGCCGGCCTCGGTGGTGATGTCGGCGGCGACGGGGATGACGGTCACGCCGTGGCGCTCGGCGATCTCGTGGGCGGTGCGGGTGGTCTCGGCCTCGGTGCGGCTGTTGATGACCAGATCGACCCCGGCGGCGGCCAGCGCCTCGGCGCAGCCCCGGCCCAGCCCCTTGGAGGCGGCGCAAACCAGCCCCCGCTTTCCCCTGATCCCCAGATCCATCGCATCCTCCTGTCCCGTTCGGCGGGCAGGAAACGCGGCCCGCGCGGCTTTGTCAAACGGGAAGGGCCGGGGGTGGGGCGGGGGGCGCAGCCCGCCGCGGCAGGGCCAAGGGCTTCGGCGGCCCCCGCCAGGCCGCCCCCTCAGCGGGCGATGGCGTCGCGGATCGCGCGCATGTTGGCGCCATAGACCTGCGCCTTCTCCACCGACCCGCCCTTGAAGACCGCCGATCCCGCAACCAGCACATCGGCGC
This sequence comes from Paracoccus sp. KKT209, assembly GCF_055635455.1. The sequence continues at coordinate 3,216,206 of NZ_CM145758.1, read as the reverse complement.
CGGCCATGGCGACCAGCGGCGCGGTTGTCGGATCGACGCCGCCATCGACCTGGATGTGGATCGGCCGGTCGCCGATCATGCCGCGCAGGCGGGCGATCTTGTCGACCTGGCTGTGGATGAACTTCTGCCCGCCGAAACCCGGGTTCACGGTCATGACCACCACCATGTCGCACAGGTCCAGCAGGTATTCGACCGCCTCGACCGGGGTGCCGGGGTTCAGCGCGATGCCGGCCTTCTTCCCCGTCGCGCGGATCGCCTGCAGGGTGCGGTGCGGATGCGGCCCCGCCTCGACATGGGCGCTGATCATGTCCGCGCCCGCCTCGGCATAGGCCTCGATATAGGCGTCCACCGGCGTGATCATCAGATGCACGTCCATGAAGGTCTTCACATGCGGCCGGAACGCCTTCACGGCCGGGGGGCCAAAGGTCAGGTTGGGGACGAAATGGCCGTCCATCACGTCGACATGGACCCAATCCGCGCCCTCGGCCTCGATGGCGCGGATCTCGGCGCCGAAATTGGCGAAGTCGGCGGACAGGATCGACGGGGCGATCTTGATCGTGCGGTCAAAGCTCATCGGGATCTCCTGGGGCTATTCCGCCGCCGCCTGCCTGCTTGCACGGTCCACGTCAAGCCCGCCCTGAAAGACGCGGCTGGCGCGGATGTCGGGCGCGGTCAGCGTGGACAGCGCGGCCGCATCCAGCGGACCCCGCGCCTCGTTGAACAGCCGGTTCGCCTGGCGCAGCCGCGCCCGGTCCAGCGCGTTGCGGATGGACCGCGCATTGGCGAAATGCGGCTGGTGGCGCCGGGCCGCGACATAGGCCGCCATCGCCTCGCGCGCCGGATCGTCCAAAGCATAGTTCTGCCTCCGCAGCATCCCCTCGGCGATGACCAGCAATTCGTCATCGCCATAGTCCGGAAACTCGATGTGATGGGCGATCCTCGACCGAAAGCCGGGGTTCGAGGCAAAGAACCGGTCCATGCGGTCGGCATAGCCCGCCAGGATCACCACCAGGTCGTCTCGGTTGTTTTCCATCACCTGCAGCAGGATCTCGATGGCCTCCTGGCCGTAATCCCGCTCGTTTTCCGGACGGTAAAGGTAATAGGCCTCGTCGATGAACAGCACGCCCCCCATCGCCTTCTTCAGCACCTCCTTGGTCTTGGGGGCGGTATGGCCGATATACTGGCCCACCAGGTCGTCGCGCGTCACCGTCACCAGATGACCCTTGCGGACATAGCCCAGCCGGTGCAGCAGGTCGGCCATGCGCAGGGCCACGGTCGTCTTGCCGGTGCCGGGGTTGCCGGTGAAACTCATGTGCAGGGTCGGGGTCTCGGTCGCCAGCCCCATCCTGCGGCGGGCCCGGTCGACCAGCAGCAGGGCCGCGGTCTCCTTGATGCGCGCCTTGACGGGCGCAAGGCCCACCAGCGTGCGGTCCAGATCCTCCAGCACCTCGCGCACGCCGCTTTCGGCAAAGCTGGCGGCCAGGTCGACATGGGTGGGGCGGTCGTCTTCGGTCATGGGAAAACCCTCGCGGCGGGAAAGGGAACCGGGCAGCGGGGAGCGCGCCGCCCGGCAGTGCCTCAGGCGTAGCGGGCGCCTTCGGGTTCGCGCATCGCATAGCTCTCGATCGTGTAGCGGACCACGCGGCCCTCGCCCTCCTGCCGGACCAGGCGGAAGCCGGGCTCCACGGCGGGGCGGTTTACGACAAAGCTCATGCGGATCGACTCCCATCCGGGCGAGGCGTCAAAGGCGATCACCCGGATATACGTGCCGCCGTGCAGCTTGCGGCATTCGTTCACCTCATAGACCACCGCCGCCGCGTCCGGACTGTCGAACATCGGATGGCCCCACATCTCCCAATAGGTGTTGCGGGGATGGGGATCGTCGGTCCATTCGACCGACACGGCCCAGCCCCTGTCGATGGCATATTGCGCCTGCAGGCGGATGTCGTCGTCCGACAGGTCGGGAAGGAAGCTGAACTGGCCTTGGGTCATCTTCATGGTCGTCTCCTTACATCGACACTTCGGGGGTGGGCGCGAAATCGGGGGCGTCGGTCGAGGCATAGTTGAAGGACACGTCCTTCCACACATCCAGCGCCTGCTTCAGCGGCGTGCAGGTGCGGGCGGCGGCGCGCAGGATGTCCTCGCCCTCGTTCCAGATGTCGCGGCCGGCATTCCTGGCAAAGACCATCGCCTCCAGCGCGACGCGGTTGGCCTGCGCGCCCGCCGCGATCCCATGCGGGTGGCCGATCGTGCCGCCGCCGAACTGCAGGACCACGTCCTCGCCCAGATAGGTCAGCAGCTGGTGCATCTGCCCAGCATGGATGCCGCCAGATGCCACGGGCATCATCTTGTTCAGGGACGCCCAGTCCTGGTCGAAGAAGATCCCGTTCTCCAGCGCCATCGGATTCCGTTCCTCGCGGAAGATGTCGTAATATCCCTTGGTCGTGGCGGGATCGCCCTCCAGCTTGCCCACCACGGTGCCGGCATGCAGGTGATCGACGCCGGCAAGGCGCATCCATTTGGCAATGACGCGAAAGCTGACGCCGTGGCTGCGCTGGCGGGTATAGGTCGAATGCCCCGCCCGATGCAGATGCAGGATCATGTCATTGTCCCGCGCCCATTTGGCCATCGACTGGATCGCAGTATAGCCGATCACCAGGTCGATCATCACGATCACCGACCCCAGCGACTTCGCAAACTCGGCGCGGGCATACATCTCCTCCATCGTGCCCGCGGTGATGTTCAGATAGGTGCCCTTGACCTCTCCGGTCGCCGCAGAGGCGCGGTTCACCGCCTCCATGCAATAAAGGAACCGGTCGCGCCAATGCATGAAGGGCTGGCTGTTGATGTTCTCGTCATCCTTGGTGAAATCGAGGCCCCCCTTCAGCGCCTCATAGACGACGCGGCCATAGTTCCGCCCCGACAGGCCCAGCTTGGGCTTGACCGTGGCGCCCAGCAGCGGGCGGCCATAGCAGTTCAGGCGCTCGCGCTCGACCACGATGCCGGTGGCGGGACCCTGAAAGGTCTTCACATAGGCCACGGGCAGGCGCATGTCCTCCAGCCGCAGGGCCTTCAGCGGCTTGAAGCCGAAGACATTGCCGATGATCGAGGCCGTCAGGTTGGCGATGGAGCCGCCCTCGAACAGGTCCAGGTCATAGGCGATATAGGCAAAGAACTCCCCCGGCGCATTGGGGACCGGGTCCACGCGATAGGCCTTGGCGCGGTACTTGTCGCAGGCCGTCAGGCGGTCGGTCCAGACCACGGTCCAGGTCGCGGTGCTGCTTTCGCCCGCCACCGCCGCCGCGGCCTCCACCGCGTCCACCCCGTCCTGGGGCGTGATGCGGAACAGCGCGATGATGTCGGTGTCCTTGGGGGTATAGTCCGGCTCCCAGTATCCCATCTGGGCATATTTCAGGACGCCCGCCGAATAGCGCTGCTTGGCATCCAGCTTCGTGTTGGACATCTCGTTCATGGTATCCTCCCTTCAGGCGGCTTTCGCGCCGGTGATGGCCGGGTCCAAGGCCCCCGACACATAGCGTTTGGCCATCTCATCCATCGCGATGACCTTGATCTGGTGGGCCCGCCCCGCTGTGCCGAACCGCTCGAAGCGGTCGCGGCACAGATCCGTCAGTTCCTTCATGGCCGGGATCAGGAATTTGCGGGGGTCGAATTCGGACGGCATGTCGCGGGCGACCTTGCGGAAATGCCCGGTCATCGCCATGCGGCAGTCGGTGTCGATATTGACCTTGCGCACGCCCATGCGGATGCCGCGCTCGATCTCCTCGACGGGCACGCCCCAGGTCTGGGGCATCTCGCCGCCCGCATCGTTGATCAGGTCCTGCAGGTGCTGGGGCACGCTGGAGGATCCGTGCATGACCAGATGCGTGCCGGGCAGGCGCCGGTGGATCGCCTCGATCACATGCATGGCCAGGATGTCGCCGTCCGGCTGGCGCGTGAACTTGTAGGCGCCGTGGCTGGTCCCGCAGGCGATGGCCAGCGCATCGCAGCCGGTCCGCGCCACGAAATCCACCGCCTGGTCGGGGTCGGTCAGCAGCTGGCTGTGGTCCAGCTTGCCCTCGGCACCCGATCCGTCCTCGGCCGCGGCCTCGCCGGTTTCCAGACTGCCCAGCACGCCCAGCTCGCCCTCGACCGAGGCGCCGACCGCATGGGCCGCCTCGGCCACCTTGGCGGTGATCGCGACGTTGTAGTCATAGTCGGCAGGCGTCTTCATGTCCTCGTGCAGCGACCCGTCCATCATCACCGAGGTGAAGCCGTGGCGGATCGCCGACATGCAGGTGGCCAGGTTGTTGCCGTGATCCTGGTGCAGGCAGATGGGGATGCCGGGGTTCATCTCTGCCAGCGCCTCGACCATGCGGCGCAGCATGATGTCGCCGGCATAGCTGCGCGCGCCCCGGCTGGCCTGAAGGATCACCGGCGCATCCACGCCGGCGGCCGCCTTCACGATGGCCAGGCCCTGTTCCATGTTGTTGATGTTGAAGGCGGGCACGCCATAGCCATGCTCGGCGGCATGGTCCAGAAGCTGCCGCAGCGTGATCAACGCCATCATTGCTCTCCCTTGATCAGGTGCTTGGCCAGGTCCGCCACGGCCTGCGCCGTGATGCCGAAATGGCGGTAAAGTTCGGGCGCGGGGGCCGAGGCGCCAAAGCCCGTCATGCCCACGAACCCGTCCTCGGGGCGCAGGAACAGGTCCCAGCCCTGGCGGATGGCGGCCTCGACCCCGATGCGGGGGGCGTCGCCCAAGACGCCCTGGCGATAGGCGCGGTCCTGCCGCGCGAACAGCTCGAAACAGGGGGCCGAGACGACGGCGGCATGAATGCGCGCCCCGGCCAGCAGGTCGGCCGCGGCCAGGGCGATCTCGACCTCCGACCCGGTGGCGATCAGCGTCACGTCGCGGGCGACCGGGGTGGCGCGCAGCACATAGGCCCCGCGTACGCTGCGGTTCGCGGCCTCATCCTCGATCCGGACGGCCGGCAGGTTCTGGCGCGACAGGCACAGGACCGAGGGCGTAGCGGGCTGCGTCAGCGCGATCTCCCAAGCCTCGGCGGTCTCGACCGCATCGGCGGGGCGCAGGACCAGCAGGTTCGGAATGGCCCGCAGGGCAGCGACCTGCTCGACCGGCTGGTGGGTCGGACCATCCTCGCCCAGGCCGATGCTGTCATGGGTCATCACATGGACGACCGGCACCCCCATCAGCGCACCCAGCCGGATCGCCGGCCGGGAATAGTCGGCAAAGGCCAGAAAGGTGCCGCCATAGGGAATGAACCCACCATGCAGCGCAATGCCGTTCATCGCGGCGGCCATGCCATGCTCGCGGATCCCGTAATGGACATAGCGGCCGCCGAAGTCGTCCCGGCTGACAGCAACCATCCCCTTCGTGCGCGTGTTGTTCGACCCGGTCAGGTCCGCGCTGCCGCCGATCGTGTGGGGCAGGGTGCGGTTCACCACCTCCAGCGCCATCTCGCTGGATTTGCGAGTGGCGACCTTGGGCCGGTCCGCGACCAGTTGGTGGCAGTATTCGGCGATGGCGCCGCGCAGGGCCGCCGCATCGGGCGCGGCCTGGGCGGCCAGGAAATCCGCGCGCCGGTCCGACGCCTCCAGCCGCGCCGTCCATTCGGCCCGCGCCTGCGCCCCGCGCTGGGCCACCGACCGCCAGGCCCGGGTGACATCCTCGGGGATCTCGAAGGCCGGATGCGGCCAGTCCAGCGCCAGGCGGGCACCGGCAATCTCCTCGGCGCCCAGGGGCGATCCGTGAACCTCATGGCTGCCCTGCTTGGTCGGTGCGCCCCTGCCGATCACCGTCCTGCAGGCGATCACCGACGGGCGGTTGTCGGCCCGCGCCGCCTCGATCGCAGCCGCCACGGCCTCGCGGTCATGGCCATCGACGGCCTGCGCATGCCAGCCGGCGGCGGCAAAGCGCGCCTTCTGGTCGGTCGAGGTCGACAGGTCCGTCCCGCCGTCGATGGTGATGCCGTTGTCGTCCCACAGGACGATCAGGCGGCCCAGGCCCAGATGGCCGGCCAAGTCGATGGCCTCGTGGCTGATTCCCTCCATCAGGCAGCCGTCGCCCGCGATGACATAGGTCCAGTGATCGACCATGTCGCTGCCCCAGCGGGCCTGGGCCATGCGTTCCGCCAGCGCCATGCCGACCGCGGTGCTGATCCCTTGTCCCAGGGGACCGGTCGTGACCTCGATCCCCTTGGCATGGCCGTATTCCGGATGCCCCGCGGTGCGCGATCCAATCTGCCGGAAGGCGCGGATCTGGTCCATGCCCATGTCATCGTATCCCAGCAGGTGGTTGATGGCATAGACCAGCATCGAGCCATGCCCCGCCGACATGACAAAGCGGTCGCGGTCGGGCCAGCGATGATCACCCGGGTCCACCCGCAGAAAGCGGTGGAACAGCACCGTGGCCACATCCGCCATGCCCATCGGCGCGCCGGGATGGCCGGATTTCGCGGCCTCGACCGCGTCCATCGCCAAGGCGCGGATCGCAGTGGCCATCCGCGTCTCCTGCGCGGCATCGATGCGGGTCATCTGGTTCATGGCATCCTCCTCAGGCGCGTTTCGCGTCGCTGACCAGCCGCAGGATCATCGGCGTCAGGATCAGCTGCATGGCCAGGTCCATCTTGGGACCCGGAACGACGATGGAATTGGCACGGCTCATCCAGGACCCGTCGATCATCTGGGTCAGGTAGGGGAAATCGATGCCGCGCGGGTTGCGGAAGCGGATCACCACCAGGCTTTCATCCGCCGTGGGGATCCAGCGCGCGATGAACGGATTGGACGTGTCCACCACCGGCACCCGCTGAAAGTTGATGTCCGTCTGGGTGAATTGCGGGCAGATGCAGTGCACATAGGCGTGCATCCGGCGCAGGATCGTGTCGGTCACGGCCTCGGTCGAATAGCCCCGGCTGGCCTTGTCGCGGTGGATCTTCTGGGTCCATTCCAGGTTTATGACCGGCACCACGCCGATCTTCAGGTCGGCCAGCACTGCCAGGTTCACCCGGTCGTTGACCACCGCCCCGTGCAGCCCCTCGTAGAACAGGACGTCGCTGCCGTCCTCGAAGGGCGCCCAGTCGGTGAAGGTGCCGGGGGCGGTGCCCCAGCGTTCCGCCTCGCGGTCGTCATGGACATAGTGACGCGTCTCGCCGGTGCCGGTCTCGCCATAGACGCGAAAGATGTCCTCCAGCTTTTCCAGCTCGTTGGCGTCATAGCTGAAATGGCTGAAGGTCGCGTCGCCCGCCGCCAGTCGGCTCTCCAGCTCCGCCTTCATGGCGGCGCGGTCATGGCGGTGAAAGGCATCACCCTCGATGCTGACCGCCGTGATGCCCTCGCGGCGAAAGATCTGGTCGAAGGTCGACTTGACCGTGGTCGTTCCCGCGCCGGACGAGCCTGTGACCGAGATGATGGGATGCTTCTTGCTCATGGATACCTCAGGCGCGGAACAGGCCGCGATGGCCGAACAGGGCCGAGACCTCGGCCTCGGGCAGGTCATGATAGCCGGCGACGCGGTCCACCTTGTCGGCGCTGCCGAAGATCAGGGGGGTGCGGCCGTGCAGGCTGGCGATGCGGGCGTCCAGGATCGGCAGGGCGCCGTCGGTGGCCCGTCCGCCCGCCTGTTCGATGACAAAGGCGATGGGCGCGCATTCATACAGCATCCGCAGGCGGCCGCGCTCATAACCGGGCCGACCGTCGGCGGGGTACAGAAAGATGCCGCCGCGCATCAGGATGCGATGCGCCTCGGCCACCAGGCTGGCGATCCAGCGCATGTTGAAATTCTTGGCGCGCGGCCCCTCGGCGCCGGCCAGGCAGTCGTCGATATAGGCCCGGACCGGCCGCGGCCAGTGGCGATAGTTCGAGGCGTTGATGGCAAACTCCGCCGAAGCCGCCGGCAGCGTCACCCGCCCCTCGGTCAGGTCAAAGCAGCCGGTGTCGGGGTTCAGCGTGTACAGCTGCGTGCCCGCGCCGAAGCTGACCACCAGGCAGCAGCGCGGCCCATAGATGACATAGCCGGCAGCCAGCAGGTCGCGGGCCGGACGCAGAAAGCTGGCCTCGGCGGTCGCCTCCGCCGGATAGATCGCAAAGATCGTCCCGATCGACACGTTGGTGTCGATGTTGGAGGATCCGTCCAGCGGGTCGATGGCCAGGGCCAGCCCGCCCTGCGGCTGGAGGGCCACGGGATCGGCCCGTTCCTCGCTGGCATACCAGCCCAGGCCCGCGGATTGCAGCGCGTCCAGGAACAGTGCATCGGCCTGCAGGTCCAGCGCCTTCTGCCCGTCGCCGTCGGTGTTCGTCCCGACCTGCCGCCCCAAATCGGAACTGCCGCTGCGGATCACGCCGGACAGGGTCACCGCCCCCCGCGCCAAGGCTTGCATGAAGGCTTGGAAACGGTCGGGGATCTGGGTCGTGTCGATATGTGGCGCGGTCATCGGCCCCTCCCTCGGCGTCGATCGGCATGAAGGGAGATTGACAGTCGAAGAAGTTTTGGAAAATTCAATAAGGCAGAACCGGATTTCAGGAAACGTGAAGATGCGCACCGATGCCTTGACCCTCCGCCAGCTGCGCGCCCTGCGGGCCGTCGCCGACAGCGGCAGCCTGACCCTGGCCGCCGCCCAACTTGGGCTGACTCCGCCCGCGGTCCACAGCCAGCTGAAATCGCTGGAGGATCTGGCCGGCGCCGCGCTGCTTCAGCGGGCCGAACACGGCGCCTTCCGCCCCACGCCCGAGGGTGAGGCCCTGCTGCTGGCCGAGGCGCAGGTCGCGACCGCCCTGGCCCGTGCGGGGCGCGAGGTGGCGGCGCTGCGCCAGGGCCACAGCGGCAACGTGGTCCTGGGGGTGGTCTCGACCGGCAAGTATTTCGCGCCCTTCCTGGTCGCGACCCTCCAGCGCGCCCTGCCGCAGATCGAGGTGACGCTGCGGATCGGCAATCGCGACGCGATCCTGGCCGCGCTGTCAGGGGACGAGCTGGACCTGGCCATCATGGGCCGCCCGCCGCGCGAACCCGCGGTCATCGCCGACCCCCTGGGACCGCATCCCCATGTCATCATCGCCGCCCCCGACCATCCGCTGGCGGCCCAGGACCCGGTGACGCCGGGCGACCTGCTGACCCAGACCTTCCTCTCGCGCGAGGAGGGGTCGGGCACGCGCATCCTGATGACCCGCTTCTTGGACCGCATCGGCGAGGGCGCCACCTGGCGCGCGGTCGAGATGGGCACGAACGAGACCATCAAGCAGGCCGTGATCGCGGGCCTCGGCATCGCCCTCATCTCGCAGCACACCTGCACCGAGGAATTGCGCAGCGGCCGGCTGGTCGCGCTCTCGGCCATCGGCCTGCCGATCCAGCGCAGCTGGTACCTGCTGCATCGCGCCGACCGCGCCCCCAGCCCCGCGACGGAACGCATCCGCGCCAGCATCACCGGCCTTGGCGGCAGCTTCCTGCCCCGCCTGGCCCCCGCGTGACCGCCCCGCTCAGGCCGGATCGCGCAGCGCGGTGATCTCGGCCGCCGGGGCCGATCCGCCGCCCTGAAAGACGACGCGCCCGCCCTCGGCCCCGACCTGCGCCTCGACGATGCGGGCATAGGCGCCAGCACGGCTTTCCTCGATCTTCTCGCCGCCGCGCCAGCTTTCCACCGCAAAGCTGTAGAGGCCGTCGGACAGCTTGCCGCCGCCCTCGCCGCGCCCGAACCAGTCCACCTGGCCCGACCCCGGTCCGATCTCCTCGCGCGCGACCTCGCGGCCCTGCTCGTTCCGCGTGACCAGCTGCACGCTGTCGGCCTGCGCATGCGGCGCCACCTCCAGCGTCAGCGGCTGCTCCCCGAACCAGACCGGCGCCGTGGTCCGCGCCTCCTTGCCGATCCAGCCGGCAATGCCGCCGATGCCGCCCGCGCCTGTCTGCCCCGCCATCTGCGCCAGGTACTTGTTGCCCAGGGCCTGCTGCTCGACCCCGGCAAAGGTCGCCAGCTGGATGGCGAAATCGGTGCTCTGCATCGGGTTCATCGGGTCCTGATTCTTCAGCTGCGCCGTCAGCATGCGCAGGAAGGTCTCGAAATCCGCGCCCGCGCCCGCGCCGGCCAGGCTGCCGCCGGTAATGCCGGTCGGAACCGTCGGGGCCGCCGGGCCGCCAATCGCCTCTACCATTTCTCTCTCCTACAATCTGATATCGAGGCGCCGGTCGCTCAGCGGCGCGGGGGCCGGGCGCAGGGCCGGGCCGGGAAGGGGATCGGGCCCGCCTTCCGCGCGGCCCATGCTGCGGGCGGGCTGCGGCCAGTCGCGCTGCGTGCCCTGGCGGAACTCCAGGCTGCCGGCCGGCACGCCCGCCTCGGCCAGCTGCTGGGTCAAAAGGTCGGCGTTCCGGCGCACCAGGTCCAGCGTCTCGGGCCGCTCGGCCCAGATGGTCACCTGGCTGCGGTCATGCCCCGAAAAGACCAGCCGCAGCCGCCCCAGTTCCTCGGGCGACAGGGCGATGTCGGTGCGGTCGCCGGTCGCGCTGACCCAGGCCTGCGTCACCTGGTTCAGCACCGGCCGCGCCTCGGCCGGGCCGGCAGGTCCGGCAGGGGCCGAGGCCATACGCTCGGGCGCGCCCATCTCCCGCTGCAGGCGGGGCTCGGTCGCCGTCGGATCGGGCAGGGCGGCCAGCCCTTCGGGCAGGGCGCGCGAGGGGGCATCGGGGCGCCGCACCGTCGCCTCCGCAGGGGCAGGGCGCTCCACGGGCCCCGAATCGGCCGGACCTTCGGCGGCAGGCTGCGTCCCCGCCTCCCCCTCGACGGCCGGCACTGCTGCAGGCACGGCACCCCGATTCAGCGCAGGCACCGCCGCGGCGTCCGCCACGGCCCGCTTCGCCGCCTCCGGCATCGCCGCGGGTTCATGATCGGCCTGCGACGCGGGCAAGCCGACCTCCTGCGCCTCAGGCTGAAGAGGCGGCGCCAACTGCGGCACAGCATCGACCAGAGCGGAGTCCAGAGAATCATCCGGCCCCGCCGCACCCTCCGGCAGCGCGGGCAGTTGGACCATCCCCTGTGCCGCAGCCGGTTGCGACGCCACCGCCACAGGCAGATCCGGCAGCGCCAGCCCCCGGGGCAGGGGCTGCGGCGGGGGCTGGAAACCGGCGCTGAGGCCCAGGCTCGCCTCCAGCCAGAATGTCAGCGGGTCGGTGTCGGGCGCGGACGCATCAGCCTCCCCACCCTTTCGGGCCAGCCCCCCCTCAGGCAACAGCATCGTCCCCAAGGGCCAGGCCTGTCCAGGATCTGCCGTCGGAAGGATCGCCAGGAAATCCGCTTCCTCTCCGCCTGCCGCGGTGGGCTGCCACAGCATCGCCTCAGGGCGCGCAGGCGGGGTCGAAATGGGAAGAAGATCGGTCATCCAAAAGCCTCGCGGGGTTTTTTCCGGAATACCTCTCATTCCTTACCAATAATTTACCGCCCCCGGATAATTCTGACGCCGTGCTCGAATATTGCAAAAGGGTGTCATGCAAATAGAAGCAATTTCCGCGGTACAGACGCCGCCCCCGCCCGGTGCCAAAGTCGCCGATCAGCTTGAACAGGCATTCCTTGAGGAAATGCTGAAATATTGCGGCCCCGGTGCATCGGAGGGGGGCTTTTCCGGTGGCGCCGGAGAGGAGCAGTTCGCCAGCTTCCTGACGCGCGAACATGCAGCCCTGCTGGCCGGGCGCCTGGACCTGGGCTTCGGGCGCATCCTGTCGGGGCAAGTGCAATGAGCCGCGCCCTGACCCGGCATGTGGCCCAGATCCGCGCCGCGCTTTTGTCTGGTGATGCCCAGGCTGCGCTGGCGCGGATCGACGACCTGGTCCGCAGCGCCGCCCGCCAGGGCGTCGCCCCCGACGCGCGCGAGACGCTGGAACCCGCCCTGGCCGAGCTGCGCGACCTGGCGCAGGCCGCGCTGCAGGGCGCCCAGCAGGCGGCCGAGCGGGTCCGCGCCATCGTCCAGGCCGCGCGCAGCCTGCAGACCTATGATTCCCGCGGCCGGCGCCATGTGACGACCACACAGGCCAACCTTCCGCAGCGCTTTTAGTAAAATGCGCCAAAAGGTTTGTTTGAGCGAATGGAGGGAATTCACTAGTTGTAAATCACCGGCAGTTAGAACGGTGACATGCCAAGGAAAGGCGCAGGGCAACCGCCCGATCGGTCAGAAGGCCTCATGCAAACCCGGTGCAAAGCACCTTTGATGGATTGAGAATATGACCAGCATTCTGACCAACAACAGCGCGATGGTGGCCCTTCAGACCCTGAAGAGCATCAACTCGCAGCTGGGTAAAACCCAGAGCGACATCGCGACCGGCAAAACCGTCGCCAACGCCAAGGACAACGCCGCTGTCTGGGCGATCTCGAAAGTCATGGAAACCGACCAGTCGTCCTTCAAGACGATCCAGTCGAACCTGAACGTGGCGGATGCCGTGGTGGGCACCGCCCGCGCCGGCGCCGAGCAGATCACCGACCTGCTGAAGGAGATGAAGAACCTGGCCATCGGTGGCGCCAACGACTCGGCGGACTTCGGAAAAATTCAGACCGACGTTGCGGCGAAGCGTGCGCAGATCGCTTCGATCATTGGGGCCTCGCAACTCAACGGCATCAACCTCTTGAAGACCGACGTCAACGGTGCAGGTGCAGCAAGCTTCACCGTCTTGGGATCGTTGGACCGGGTAAACAACGCTCCTGGGACGACGGCCGGGAACATTGTGGTGGCAGGAGTTGATTTCCAAGCCAACATCGAAGCTGGAACCGTCACCGCAATTACTGATCGTGCGAGCGCACAAACGGCGGTTGGTCAGATTGAAACCCTGATCAACACTGCAGTTCAGGGCGCCGCCAGCTTGGGCTCCTCTGGCAAGCGCATCAGCGACCAGTCGAACTTCGTCGGCAAGCTGGCCGACTCGCTGAAAACCGGCATCGGCTCGCTGGTCGACGCCGACATGGAGGAATCCTCGGCCCGCCTCCAGGCGCTGCAGACCCAGCAGCAGCTGGGCATCCAGGCGCTGTCGATCGCCAACCAGGCGCCGGGCGCCGTGATGTCGCTGTTCCGCTGATAAGGCCGGCGGGCGCCTTCGGGCGCCCGCCATCCCCATGATCCTACCAGAACGGGAAGAACGATCTTGAACGCGGTAACGCCACTGAACGACCATGGCTACAGATCCGCCGGCCTGCGCACGGCGCGGGACGCGGAATATGACATCTTTTCGCGGGTGACGCGCCTGCTGCGCCAGGCCCCGCGCCAAGCCGACAACCCGGACACGATCCAGGCGGTCTACAAGAACACCGAGCTGTGGGCGCTGCTGGCGGCCGACCTGGCCGAGCCCGGCAACGCGCTTCCCGACCAAACCAAGGCGGGCCTGATCTCGCTGGCCGGTTTCGCGATCCGACACGGCCGCGCCGTGACGCAGGGCGATGCCCGGACCGATCCGCTGATCGACATCAATCTCAGCATCATGCGCGGCCTGCGCGGCGAGGGGGGCGCATGAGCGGCCTGGTCCTCAAGCTTGCCCCGAATGAACGCGTCCTGATCAACGGCGCCGTGATCGAGAACGGCGACCGCCGCGCCCGGATCGCCATCAAGACCCCCAACGTGAACGTGCTGCGCCTGCGCGACGCGATCCATCCCGACAGCGCCCGCACCCCCGTCTCGCGCGCCTGCTATATCGCGCAGCTGATCCTGTCGGGCGACGCCGACCCGGTCGAGGGGCGCCGCCAGCTGCTGCTGGCCATCGAGCAGCTGAGCCAAGTCTTCGAGGATCGCGACAGCCGCGTCCTGCTGGCCGAGGCCACCGAGGCCGCGGTGGGCGACAACGCCTACCAGGCGATGCGCAAGCTGCGCGACCTGCTGCCGCGCGAGGCACGCCTGTTCGCGGCCGTACGACAGTGAGTCCGGCATGAGCATGCCCATCGTCATCGGGATCAGCGGCATCGCCGGCTGGAAGATCCTGCAGCGCAGCGAGGCGCGGCAGATCCAGTCCATCGCCAAGGACCCGGTGGTGCAACGCTCGACGACCTACTTCCGCGAGAACATCGCGCGCGCCACCAAGGCCGAGGAGCTGGTCAAGGACTACCGCCTGCTCAGCACCGCCCTCTCCGCCTTCGGGCTGGAGGGGGACATCGCCAACAAGGCCTTCATCCGAAAGGTGCTGGAGTCCGACCCCGCGGACAAGAAGTCGCTGGTGAACCGGCTGGCCGACAAGCGTTACCTGCGCCTGGCCGAAGCCTTCGGCTATGGCGGGACGAAACCCAGGGAAGGCTTGGCCGACACGGTGGGACAGGCCTTCGTGCAGCGCGAATACGAGCGCCGCGTCGGAGAGGGTGACGAGACGATGCGCCTGGCGCTGAACGCCCGGCGCGAGTTGGGACAGTTGGCCGGGCGCAGCTCCAGCGACCGGACGCTCTGGTTCGAGGTGCTGGGCAACCCGCCGCTGCGCAAGGTCTTCGAAGGCGCCTTCGGGTTCAGCGAGTCCTATGGCCGGCTGCCCATCGACCGCCAGGTCGAGGAATTCACCCGCGCGTCGGAACGCATCCTGGGCAGCGCCAGCTTCAAGGACCTCACCCAGCCCCAGGTCGTGGACCGGCTGGTGCAGAATTACATGTCCCGCTCGCAGCTGACCGTCTCGCCTGTCCCCAACCGCTACAGCGCCGCCCTGACGCTGCTGTCGGGCGGCTGATCAGGCCCGGCCCGAACGGCTGCCCAACCCCGCGCACTTTCCCGGGTTCCGGTGACCGCCGCACCTTGCGCCCCAGCCCTGCTTGGCTATAACCCCGGACGATTTGCCGAACCAACCAGTCAGCCCGGGGGCAGGACCATGCCGAAAAGAACCGATATCAAATCGATCCTGATCATCGGGGCAGGACCGATCGTCATCGGGCAGGCCTGCGAATTCGACTACTCCGGCGCCCAGGCCTGCAAGGCCCTGCGCGAGGAAGGCTACCGGGTCATCCTGGTCAACTCGAACCCCGCGACGATCATGACCGACCCGGAAATGGCCGATGCGACCTATATCGAGCCCATCACCCCCGAGGTCGTCGAAAAAATCATCGCCAAGGAACGCCCCGACGCGCTGCTGCCCACCATGGGCGGGCAGACCGGCCTGAACACCGCGCTGGCCCTGGCCGACAGCGGCGCGCTGAACCGCTACGGGGTCGAGCTGATCGGCGCGCAGCGCAGCGCCATCGAGATGGCCGAGGACCGCAAGCTGTTCCGCGAGGCGATGGACCGCATCGGGCTGGAAAATCCCAAGGCCACGATCATCGCCGCTCCCAAGCTGGCCAGCGGCAAGTACGACGTCTCGGCCGGGGTCGCCCAGGCCATGGAGGCACTGGAGGAGATCGGCCTGCCCGCCATCATCCGCCCTGCCTTCACCCTTGGCGGCACTGGCGGCGGCGTCGCCTACAACCGCGACGACTATGAACGCATCGTGCGCTCGGGTCTGGACGCCTCGCCCATGGCGCAGGTGCTGATCGACGAAAGCCTGCTGGGCTGGAAGGAATTCGAGATGGAGGTCGTGCGGGATCGCAACGACAACGCCATCATCGTCTGCGCGATCGAGAACGTCGACCCGATGGGCGTGCACACCGGCGACTCGATCACCGTCGCCCCCGCGCTGACCCTGACCGATCGCGAATACCAGATCATGCGCAACGGCTCGATCGCCGTGCTGCGCGAGATCGGCGTCGAGACCGGCGGCTCGAACGTGCAATGGGCGATCAATCCGGCCGACGGCCGCATGGTCGTGATCGAGATGAACCCGCGCGTCAGCCGCTCGTCCGCGCTGGCCTCCAAGGCCACCGGCTTCCCGATCGCCAAGATCGCCGCGAAACTGGCCGTGGGCTATACCCTGGACGAGCTGGACAACGACATCACCAAGGTCACGCCCGCCAGCTTCGAACCATCGATCGACTATGTCGTGACCAAGATCCCGCGCTTCGCCTTCGAGAAGTTTCCGGGATCCAAGCCCGAGCTGACCACCGCGATGAAATCCGTGGGCGAGGTCATGGCCATCGGCCGCAGCTTCCACGAGTCGCTGCAAAAGGCCCTGGCCTCGATGGAAAACGGCCTGACCGGCCTCGACGAGATCGCCATCGAAGGCGCCGCCGACCAAGGCAAGCCCGCCGTCATCGCGGCGCTCTCTAAGGCCACCCCGGACCGCATCCGCGTCGTCGCCGAGGCGATGCGCTTCGGCCTCAGCAACGATGAAATCCACCGCGTCACCCGCTTCGACCCCTGGTTCCTGGCCCGCATCCGCGAGATCGTCGACGCCGAACATGTCGTGCGCGAGAACGGCCTGCCCCAGGACGCCGACGGCATGCGCCGCCTCAAGATGATGGGCTTCACCGACGCCCGCCTGGCGCATCTGGCCAAGCGTGACGAGGCCGACATCCGCCGCGCCCGCCGCAACCTCGACATCCGCCCCGTCTTCAAGCGCATCGACACCTGCGCGGCCGAGTTCGAGGCCCAGACCCCCTACATGTATTCGACCTACGAAGCCCCCGCGATGGGCGACGTGGAATGCGAATCCCGCCCCACCGCGGCCAAGAAGGTCGTGATCCTCGGCGGCGGCCCCAACCGCATCGGCCAAGGGATCGAGTTCGACTATTGCTGCTGCCACGCCTGCTTCGCGCTCACCGACGCGGGCTACGAAACCATCATGATCAACTGCAACCCGGAAACGGTCAGCACCGATTATGACACCTCGGACCGGCTCTACTTCGAACCGCTGACCTTCGAACATGTGCTGGAAATTCTGCACACCGAACAGCAGAACGGCACCCTGCACGGCGTCATCGTCCAGTTCGGCGGCCAGACGCCCCTGAAACTGGCCAACGCGCTCGAGGCCGAGGGCATCCCGATCCTGGGCACCACCCCCGACGCCATCGACCTGGCCGAAGACCGCGAACGCTTCCAGAAACTGCTGAACGACCTCGGCCTGAAACAGCCGATCAACGGCATCGCCAGCAGCGACGACCAGGCCATCGCCATCGCCGAACGCATCGGCTTCCCGCTGGTCATCCGCCCCTCCTACGTGCTGGGCGGCCGCGCGATGGAGATCGTGCGCGACATGGACCACCTGCGCCGCTACATCACCGAAGCCGTGACCGTCTCGGGCAAAAGCCCGGTCCTCCTCGACAGCTACCTCTCAGGCGCGATCGAGGTCGACGTGGACGCCCTCTGCGACGGCGAAGCCGTCCATGTCGCCGGCATCATGGAACACATCGAAGAGGCCGGCGTCCATTCGGGCGACAGCGCCTGCTCGCTCCCCCCGCACACGCTGGACGCCGCCACCATCGCGGAACTCAAGGTCCAGACCACCGCCATGGCCCGCGCGCTCAAGGTCAAGGGCCTGATGAACGTCCAGTTCGCCCTCAAGGACGGCGAGATCTTCGTGCTGGAGGTCAACCCCCGCGCCAGCCGCACCGTCCCCTTCGTCGCCAAGGCCACCGACAGCGCCATCGCCTCGATCGCCGCGCGCCTGATGGCGGGCGAACCCATGTCGAACTTCCCCGCCCGCGCGCCCTATCCCGAAGGCGTCGGCCCGGAAACCGACCTGCCCTTCGCCGACCCGCTGACCTTGGCCGACCCGATCACGCCCTGGTTCTCGGTCAAGGAGGCCGTGCTGCCCTTCGCCCGCTTCCCCGGCGTCGACACGCTCCTCGGCCCCGAAATGCGCTCGACCGGAGAGGTCATGGGCTGGGACCGCAACTTCGCCCGCGCCTTCCTCAAGGCGCAGATGGGCGCGGGCACCGACCTGCCGCACCAGGGCCGCGTCTTCCTGTCGGTCAAGGACGCCGACAAATCCGACGCCCTGGCCCAGGCCGCCCGCGACCTGGTCGACATGGGCTTCACCTTGGTCGCGACCTCCGGCACCGCCGACTTCCTCGACGCCCACGGCGTCGCCTCCGAGCGCGTGAACAAGGTCTACGAAGGCCGCCCGAACATCGTCGACCGCCTCAAGAACGACGACATCGCAATGGTCCTGAACACGACCGAAGGCGTCCAGGCCATCGCCGACAGCCGCGAAATCCGCGCCGTCGCCCTCTATGACAAGATCCCCTACTTCACCACGGCAGCCGGCAGCATCGCCGCCGTGGCGGCGATAAAGTCGCGCGAGGAGGGGGAGGTTGGCGTGAGGAGCTTGCAGGCTTAGGAGTGGACTTGCATCGGATTTGTGTTTAGCGTTCTCCGATAATGTTCGGGGAACTTTAAATGGCGCGTAATTCAAAAAGTGAAGTCTCAGTAATAAATCTGCGAATTCAAGATGGTTATGAGCGTAATTACAATGCTTTAATTGAGACAATTCTTTCTCTCAAAAAGGGCGTAAAAATTCACGGCGACAAATTTTTGGCTTTGACTGATTTTGACGCTAGCACAGGCGTCGGCGTTTTTTCGAAATACTCTGAGATCGATATTGATAAAGACTGGTTTGATGTCGAAGATTTTGGTGTGGCTACACAAGATCTCGTAAATCAAATCAATATCCCTGAGAATTTAAAGCCAAATCTCAGTGCGTTTTATTTTGAACTAGATGCTGACCTTCACACCATCGTATTCGAAACATATTCTTTTTCTAAAAGCCTGAGCGGAAAATCTGTAGAGAAATTTTTCCGCGAAATTTTACAGAGTGATGTGATAGTAGAGCGATTTGGGCCTATCGAGGCAGATCTTGTTAAAGACTATGCTGAAGTTGAGCGCCTGCTATCGCTCCCCCAGCTTAAGCAACTCGAACTAGTCATAAGGCTGCCAAACCCAGAGGATCTTTCGAAAGGCCTTGCGGAGCGCATCGAAAAGCGGCTTCGTGAGCAGAATGCAGAAGAGTATGTCGAACAATTAACGTCGACTGATAGCGACGGCTTGGCCCCAAACGAGCGAACCCATACACTAGGCTCCAGACCCATTGATTTTACGCCCTTTGCGTGATTCAGGCCGCCGCAAGGAGACCTGATCGATGAGCAACCTGTTCTGGCTGACCGAGGCGCAGATGGCGCGCCTTCGCCCCTACTTCCCCAAGAGCCATGGCCGTCCCCGAGTTGACGATCTGCGGGTGCTGAGCGGCATTATCTTCATCAATCGCAATGGTTTGAGATGGTGCGATGCGCCGAGTGAATATGGACCTGCCAAGACGCTTTATAATCGCTGGAAGCGCTGGAGTGACAACGGGGTCTTCGCCCGGATCATGGTCGGCCTGGCCGCCGAGAGCACCGATCCGAAGACAATCATGATCGATGCAACCTATCTGAAGGCGCATCGCACGGCTTGCAGCCTGCGGGCCAAAAAGGGGGGCGCAGTCGCCAGATTGGTCGAACGAAAGGCGGCATGAACACCAAGCTGCACGCCGTCACCGATGCGAAAGGCAGACCTATCCGGTTCTTCATGTCGGCAGGACAGGTCAGCGACTACACCGGCGCAGCGGCGCTTCTGGACGGCCTGCCGCAGGCTGATTGGTTCTTGGCGGACCGAGGCTATGATGCTGACTGGCTGCGAAAAGCGTTGCAGGACAGAGGGATAAAAGCTTGTATCCCTAGCCGGAAGTTGCGCAAGAAAACCGTGAAATACGACAAGCGCCGCTACAGAAGGCGCAATCGCATCGAGATCATGTTCGGGCGGCTGAAAGACTGGAGACGTGTCGCCACGCGTTACGACAGGTGCCCGGAGACATACCTCTCCGCAATAGCATTGGCCGCAACCGTCCTATTTTGGCTGTGATCAAGAACGAGTCCTGAGCCTAGCCAAAGTTGCGGCTGAGAATGGTGAGGTTAATGCGAAAAGCGTTGTCAACGGCGTGTTGAAGTCTCACACTACAAGTGAGGATCCATTAAAGCTAGTAGAGACGTTCAGTTCTGAAGATAGGTCAGCACGAGATGTATTCCTGACTTTGGCAAAGCGGGCTGCCGCACTCATACGTAGAAAACGGGCTGAAGTTCAGCAAGGCGACGCGCAAGAATGGTAAGTCGCCATGTTTGAAAATCTTGCACTACTGTATCGTCACCATGGCGGGTTGCGAGAAATCCTAACTGCACCTTATTTTTGGTCAGCCGCGATTTTTGCATGTGTTGCACTATTTTCAGGACCTAGCGGCGCATGGGCAACCATTGCACTGGCTACTCTGCCGTCGCTGGCAGGGTTCTCAATTGCCTCTTTCGCTCTGATTTTTTCTGTCATCGACAAGGATACATTCTCGGCACTGGCACCGAAGGATGAGACCGGAAAGTCACCGCTACTTCAAACAGTAGCAGTATTTGTTCACGTAGTATGCGTTCAAGCAGTGACGCTATTAATTTCGGCCTTCCCAAAGATAGAGAGTGTAGGAGTGTGGGGCTACGTCAGCGATGCTGCTATGGCAAGGGCGCCTCATATCTCCTCTGAGATTTTTTTCTATGCACCTTGGGTAACTACATTTTTTGGCTACCTACTTGCATTTTACTCGTTGATTATGGTCGTTGCATTAGCACTTTCAGCCTTTAGGCTGATTGTTATCCTTGCAAAAGTTCGTACGCGTTAATCTATTTATTTTTTCTATCCAGTTATAACCCCCTCCGCCCCTTCATCTCCTCCAGCAAAGCCCGCTTCCCCGCAGCACTCATCCGCCGAGGCCCCTCCATCGGCACCCCCGGCCCGTCCAGGGGCAGGGGCGCCTCGCCCATCTCGGCCCAGGCCGCCTCCTCGGCGCGCTGCAGGTCGCCGAATTCCGGGCGCGGGCCGTCCAGCCCCTCACCCGCGCGGCGCGACAGGTAGTCCATCGTCTCGGCCCCCTCGATCAGCCCCGCCAGCCGCGCATGCATCCAGGCGCTGACGATCCGGTTCACCCGCACCTGCCAGTCCGGCCCCATCGAGCGAAAGAACGCCACCACATCCGCATCCAGCCGCAGCGTGACCCGCGTCTTGGCGACCCGCCCCCGCTCCTGCGCGATCCGGTGCCACTCCTCGGGAATCCGCGTCCGGGCCAGGACCGTGCTGTGCAGGTCCCATTCCAGCATCCGCATCGCGTCCGCCATATAGTGGTAATTCGCCCGCCGCGCCCCCTCGCTCCGCGCCGCGCCCCCGCCCGTCATCCCCGCCTTGCCTGTCATCCCGCCCCACCCTCCGGCCCGATCCGCACCCCAGCCTGTCGCTGGCACGTTAACGGGGCCTTAACCGGCCGGACGTTGTCGGTGTACGTCCGGTGCACGCGCGGTGCCCGCCCCGTGCACCCCCCGTGCGGCCCGTCGGCAAGGATCTGCACGCCACGGACAATTTGAACAAATTGTCATCCCAGGCGGCGGCCTGTCATGGCAATCTGCCCCCGATCCCAGAGGTGCAGATGACCCAAGCCAGTCCCGACGAACGCTATTTCCTCAGCCTGATCAATGCCGAGCGTGCCCGCCACGGGCTGAACCCCGTGCAGCTGGAAACGCACCTGAACACCGCCGCCGAATCGCACAGCCGCTGGATGCTGCGCACCGACATCTTCTCGCACACCGGCAGCAACGGCTCTGACGCCACCGAACGCGTCCAAGCCGCTGATTATCCTTTGGAAACCTCGTGGCGCGTGACCGAGAACCTGGCCCTCATCTCCATCGACCGCGACGACAGCCTGCGGGACGAGGTCCAGGCCCTGCACCGCAACCTGATGAACAGCCCCGATCACCGCGTCAACATCCTGGACCCCAATGTGACCCATGTCGGCATCGGTCTGGAGGTCGGAAGTTACCAAGGTCACCAGGTGCTTATGGCCACCCAGAACTTTGCCCGCACCATGGGCCATGTCGAGCTGGACGTGGCGCCTGGCATCACGATCTCCACCCTCGACGCGCCCGACCTGGCCGCGCCCGAGCCCTCCAAATCCGCCTGGCTGGCCCGTGTCAGCGCGCCCAACCAGACAGATACCGGCACCGACGCCCATGACGACATCTTGGGCAGCAGCGCCGGCGACAGCCTGTGGGGCCTGGGCGGCGACGACTGGATCGCCGGTGGCGATGGCAATGACGTCCTGCGCGGCGGCTATGGCAGGGATGTCCTGCTGGGGCAGTCGGGGGACGACCGTCTCTCTGGCGGCGGGGGTCCCGACCGGCTGTCCGGAGGGTGGGGGCATGACACGCTTGCGGGCGGCTATGGCAACGACCTCATGACCGGCGGCCGGGGGCAGGATCACCTGATGGGCCAGCGCGGGCATGACCGCCTGTTCGGAGGCCCGGGCGATGACCGGCTGGAAGGCGGGGCAGGCAATGACAGGCTGTTCGGCGGGTCGGGCCGGGATGTGCTGACGGGTGGATCGGGTTCGGACCTGTTCATCTTCAGGGGTGCGGTCGGGCTGGACAAGATCACGGATTTCCAGCCCGATGTCGACCGGATCCTGATCGACAAGGCGCTGATCGGCAACGACCTGAGCCTGTTCGTCAAGGAGCAGATGCGCGAAACCTCGCGCGGCGTCATCATCGAGCTGTCCTCGGGCAACCGCATCGCCGTCGTGGGCAGCGACCTGACGGTGGCGGACGTGGCCGACGACATCTTCCTGTTCTAGGCGCGCCGCAGCAGATAGCAGTCCATGATCCAGCCATGCGCCGCGCGGGCCTCGGCGCGGTGGCGGATGATCCGCGGGCCGGCCTCGGACAGCGGCCCGTGGTCGAGGATCTGCTGCTCCATCTCCAGGAAGGCGCCCCACCAGATCCGGACCCCCTGCGCGGGGAGGGTCTGGAAGGCGCAGCCCCCGTCCAGCATCACCACCAGCGTGTCGGCGCCAGCGGGCCACCCGTGGTCGCGCAGCATGCGCCCCGTGGTGATCTGCACCGGGGCGCCCAGGTCGTTCAGCGGGATCGCATGCGCCGCGCATAGCGCCTGGATCGCGGTGATGCCGGGGATCACCGTCACCGCCAGATCCAGCCGTGCGGCGATCCGCAGGCTGCTGTCGTAAAGCGACGGATCGCCCCAGACCAGCAGCGCAACCCGACCGCCTTGGGGCAGGTGCCGGCTGATCTGGGCCTGCCAGGCCAGCGCGATCGCATCGTGCCAGCGCTCGACCGCGCCCAGATAGTCGGGATCGTCCGCATCGCGGCGGGGCAGGTCGAACTCGGCCAGGCGGACCGGCGCGCCGGTCAGGTGCCGGTCCAGCATGGCCCGGCGCAGGCCCGCCAGGTCGGCCTTGTCCTCGCCCTTCAGGGGGATCAGCACCAGGTCCGCGCCCTGCAGGGCCGTGATGGCCTGCAGGGTCAGGTGAGCGGGGTTGCCTGTCCCGATGCCGATCAGGGTCAGCTGAATCATGCGAAAAGGCGCGGCGTCACCAGCGCGCTGCCGCGCAGTCCGCGCAGCGACTTGGCCCCCGCCAGGACCGCCAGATCGACCAGCGGCTCTAGCGCAATGACCAGCAGATAGGCCGCGCCGAAGGCCGCGATCCCGCCCCAGGCCTCGGCGCCCTGGCCGTAAAAGGCCCAGAAGGCGACCCAGGCCACGATGCCGCCTTGGAAGGCGGTCGACAGCGCCAATGCCTGCGCATAGCTGAGGTCCACATAGGCGGTGCCGGGCGCGATGATGCGGCGCGCCAGGGCGGCGACGGCGAACAGCGGCGCCAGCAGCGTGGTCACGTTCATGCCGTATTGCGGCAGGTCCGTGGGCGCGAAGGCCAGCCCCTGGATCAGCAGGCCCAGGGCCAGCCCGATCGCGGCGGGCGCCGCGCCGAACAGCAGGAACAGGGTCGAACCCAGGATCAGGTGCACCTCGGACACGCCGACCGGGGCGGTCGGCAGGACCTGGAAAAAGACGAAGGTGGCGGCCGTGGCCAGGCTCGTGCGCGCGGCCAGCGCGGTCAGGCCCCGGTCAAGCAGGGCGCCGAACGCCAGTTTCAGCGAATAAAGGCCGGCGGTTGCGGCGGTGGCATAGCTCAGCACGATCTTGGCGCCGGCGACGATGCCCGGTTCGATATGCATGG
This sequence comes from Paracoccus sp. KKT209, assembly GCF_055635455.1. The sequence goes on along the minus strand of NZ_CM145758.1, from coordinate 3,192,298 downwards.
TCAGTCTCCTGTGGCCGTCACACCCGACGGCGATGAAGGTTTCGCCTGCATGGCCGGTCTCCTGGCTTGCGGGTCAGGGCGCGGCGTCGGCCTTCCCGGGGGAAACCCCAGTGGCATGGGTGACGCGCGCTCTCCGCATACAGTCGCGGGGGCGGCTGGGGCTTCGGGCGCCGCGATTGGGTCCGCCCTTCCCCATTCCCGATGAAGCCCGACGCTGAGGCGTCTGACGGGCACCAAACAGACCCTCACCTAGACGCGATCACCCGGCCTGCGTCAAGTCGCCGCCGGGGCGATCAGGTGAAAGAAGGTGCCGGTGACCTGCCCGCCGCCGGGCAGGGCGCGGTGGCTGCCGGTTTCCGGCACGGGCGCGCCGGTCGCGTCGGTGACATGGGCCAGGGGCGCGTCGGGCTGCGACAGGATCGAGGCATAGTGGAACTCGTGCCCGCGCAGCGGCTGCCGCCCCAGTCCGGGCAGCGCCGCATGGGGTTCGGCGCGGCGATAGCCCAGGTGCATGCGGCGTTTGGCATAGCTGGTTTCCAGACCCAACAGGCCCAGCATCCGGTGGCGCACGCCCTCGGCATCCACCAGACCCGCGCCAAGCGCCATATAGCCGCCGCATTCGCCATGAACCGGCCGCGTGTCGGCAAAGCGGTGCATTGCCTGCCGAAAGCGGTCGGCCGCCGCCAGCCGGGGCGCGTGCAGTTCGGGATAGCCGCCCGGCAGCCAGCAGCAATCGGCGCTGTTGTCGGGGACCTGATCGTCCAGCGGCGAAAAGGGCAGGATCGTGGCGCCCGCACGCCTCCAGGCCTCCAGCACATGCGGATAGGTGAAGGAAAAGGCCGCGTCGCGGGCCAGCGCGATCCGCCCGCCCGGCGGGGTCAGGGGCAGCGGCGCGGAGGCATCGGGCAGGGCACGATAGGCGGCGGCCGCGACGATGGCGTCGAGGTCGCCATGCGCGGCCACGAAATCGCCGGCATGGTCCAGGATCGCCTGAAGGCCGGCGGTTTCCTCGGCCTGCACCAGGCCCAGGTGGCGTTCGGGCAGGGTGATGTTTCCCTGGCGCGGCAGGCTGCCCAGGACACGGATGCCGGCCTCGGCCATGCCCTCGCGGATCAGCGCGTCATGGCGGGCCGAGGCGACGCGGTTCAGCACCACGCCTGCAAAGGGCAGGTCCGGGCGCAGCGTCGCAAAGCCCCGCGCGGTGGCCGCTGCCGATTGGGCCTGGCCGCCGACGTCCAGGATCAGCACCACGGGCCAGCCCATCATCTGCGCGATCTCGGCGCTGGAGCCGATGCCGGTTTCCCCGGCCCTGGCGACCCCGTCGAACAGGCCCATCGAGCCTTCGGCCAGGATCAGGTCGGCAGGCGGCTGCCCCGTCACATGGGCCACGATCCGCCCCGGCTGCATCGCCCAGGCATCCAGGTTGAAGGACGCCCGTCCGGAGGCCGCCAAGTGAAAGCCCGGATCGATATAGTCTGGCCCTGACTTGAAGGGCTGCACCGCCAGCCCCTGCCGGCGCAGCGCCGTCAGCAGGCCCAGCATCAGCATGGTCTTGCCGGTCCCCGAGGCCGGGGCCGAGATCATCAGGCCGGGCGTCATCGCGGCGGGCCTCATTCCGGGAACCGGGGGTCGGCGCCGACCGGGCGATAGCGGCGGTCGTAATCGGCGGCGTAAAGGCGGCTTTCCTCAAAGCCCTCGGCCGCCAGGGCGCGGCCCACCAGGATCAGCGCGGTGCGGTCGATCCCCTGCGCGCGGGTCTGGACGTCGGCCAGGGTGGCGCGGATCACGCGCTGGTCGGGCCAGCTGGCGCGCCAGACGACCGCCACCGGGCAATCACCGCCGTAATGGGGCAGCAGATCGGCCACCACCCGGTCCAGCGCATGGATCGACAGGTGGATCGCCAGGGTCGCCCCGGTGGCAGCGAAGGCCGCCAGCGTCTCGCCTTCGGGCATGGTCGAGGCGCGGCCGGGGGTGCGGGTCAGCACGACCGACTGCGCCAGGCCGGGCAGGGTCAGCTCGGTTTCCAGCGCGGCGGCGGCGGCGGCGAAGGACGGCACACCGGGGGTCACCTGAACGGGAATGTCCAGCGCGCGCAGGCGGCGCAGTTGTTCGCCCATCGCGGACCAGACCGACAGGTCGCCCGAATGCAGCCGGGCGACGTCATGGCCTGCGGCATGGGCCACGGCGATCTCGTCGATGATCTGGTCCAGGCTGAGGGGCGCGGTGTTCACGATCCGCGCGCCGGGCGGGCAATGCGCCAGCAGGGCCGCGGGAACCAGGCTGCCTGCATAAAGGCAGACCGAGCAGGCCGCGATCAGGTCGCGCCCGCGCAGGGTGATCAGGTCGGGTGCGCCGGGGCCGGCGCCGATGAAATGGACGGTCATGGAACCTCTGCGATGGCGATGGTGACAAGGCCGCAGGCCGACACGCGGCGGGGGGCCGACAGGCGTGCACCGGGACCTGCGGCGGCCAGGGCTGCGGCCTCGGCGACGGACCCGGTGCCGTGCAGCGCCTCGATCCGGGCCGAGCGGGTGGGGGTGGCGATGCCCGCGACGTCGACGATGTGCAGCGGCAGGTCCAGCAGGACGGCCAGCGGGCGCAACTGGTCGGCCCGCTGCGCGATCGTCGCCAGCGCATCGGCACCCCCCGCCGCCGCCAGTGCCGCGGCCAGCGCGTCGCGCGTCGTCCCGGCGCGGCAGCCGAAGCCCGCGACGCGCGTCATGTCGTGACCGCCCATTGCACCACCGGGCGCAGCGGCTGCCAGCCGCGCATCCCGCCCAGGGGGGCGGCGCGCGCGATCTCGATCCGGGTCAGGTCGCCGCCGTGGCGGGCGTGAAGACCTGTCAGCAGTGCCTCGGTCTCCAGGGTCACGGCATTGGCGACCAGCCGGACGCCCTGGGGCAGGGCGGGCCACAGCGTCTGGAGCAGAGCCGCGCTGGCGCCGCCGCCGACAAAGACCGCATCCGGCTCGGGCAGGCCGGCCAGCGCCTCGGGGGCGGCGCCTTCGACGATGCGGACGCGATGGGCCAAACCGAAGCGGTCCAGGTTTCCGGCGATCAGCGCCAGACGGTCGGAACGCGGCTCGATGCAGATCGACCGCCCCCCCGCCAGCGCCCATTCGACCGAGATCGACCCCGATCCGCCGCCGATGTCCCACAGCAGGGCGCCAGCCTGCGGCAGCAAGGCCGCCAGCGTCAGTGCGCGGACCGGCGCCTTGGTGATCTGGCCCTGATGGTCGAACAGGTCATCGGCGCGTCCGGCTGCGGCGGACAGCCCGAAGCCGCGCGGCAGGTCGGCGCCGTCCAGCGCCACCGCGACCGGAGCCGCGATGTCAGTCAGGGCAAAGCCGTCGGCGCTGGTGCCCCGGATGCGTTCGGCCGGGCCGCCAAGGCGCTCCAGCACCGTCATGCGGACGGCCCCGGCGCCCTGGTCGCACAGCCAGGCGGCCAGGGCTGCGGGCGCGTCGCCGTCGCGCAGGGTGGCGATGATCCGGCAGCCGCGCAGCAGATGCGGGCGCAGCCGGGCCAGTGGCGCGGCGTGCAGGCCAAGGGTCACGCAATCTTCCAGCCGCCAGCCAAGCCGCGCGGCAGCCAGGGACGGCACGCCCGGTGCCGCAAGGGCGCGCCATTCGCCCGGCGCCAGATGCGCGGCCAGGCTGCCGCCCGCCCCGAACCAGAAGGGATCGCCCGAGGCCAGCACCGCCACCCGCTGCCCGCGCAGCGCCAGCACCGGCGCCACGTCGAAGGGCACGGGCCAGGCCCGGCCGCGCGCCCCCACCCCCGCCAGGTCCAGGTGGCGCGGGCCGCCAAAGACGACCTTTGCCGCCGCCAGCGCATCGCGGCTTGCATCCCCCAGCCCGGCCGCGCCATCTTCGCCCATGCCGATGATCGTCAGCCAGGGGTCAGACATGAAACGCGTCCTGCTGCTGGGCGGCACCACCGAGGCCAGCGACCTGGCCCGCCTGCTGGCCGGGGCAGGGATTGACGCCGTCTTTTCCTATGCCGGGCGCACGGCCGCGCCGGTGACCCAGCCCCTGCCGATGCGGATCGGAGGTTTTGGCGGCGCCACCGGGCTGGCGGACTGGCTGCGAAGCGTAGGCATCAGCCATGTAATCGACGCGACCCATCCCTTTGCCGCCCGGATGAGCCACAATGCCCATGCCGCCTGCACGGAGCTGGGGCTGCCGCTGCTGGCGCTGCAGCGGCCCGCGTGGCAGCCGGGGCCGGGCGATGACTGGCAGCCGGTTCCCGACATCGCGGGTGCCGTCGCGGCCCTGCCCGACCGGCCCGCGCGGGTCTTTCTGGCGATCGGCAAGCAGAACCTGGACCCCTTTGCCCGTCTGCCCCATGACTGGCTGCTGCGCCTGGTCGATGCCCCTGACAGCCCGCCCCTGCCGCGCGCCCAGGTGGTCATCGCCCGCGGTCCCTTTACCGTGGATGGCGACCGCAGCCTGATGGCCGCGCAGCGGATCACCCACCTGGTGGCCAAGAACAGCGGCGGGGCGGGGGCCAGCGCCAAGCTGCAGGCGGCGCGCGACCTGAGGGTGCGGGTGGTGATGATCGACCGGCCCGCGCTGCCCGACCGGGCCACCGTCGCCACCCCGGCCGAGGCGCTGGACTGGCTGCATCAGACCACCCCCGCGCTGCGCGGCGTATAGACCCAGGGGCCCACTCGGCGCGTGGCGCTGTTGCCGACCAGGACCACGGTGCGCATGTCCGCCATCTGCGGCTCGGCCTCGGCCAGCGTCACGATCCGCAGCGATTCATCCGGGGTGGTGACGGCGCGGGCGAAGATCATCAGGCGCGCCGGTTCGCATTCCTGGCGCAGGACCTCCAGCACGCGGGCAAAGCCCTCGGGGCGGCTGGCCGAGCGGGGGTTGTAGAAGGCCATCGCGAAATCGCCCCGCGCGGCATGGCGCAGGCGGTGTTCGATCAGCGCAAAAGGCTTGAGGTTGTCCGACAGGTTGATGGCGCAGAAGTCATGTCCCAGGGGGGCGCCCGCGCGTGCGGCGGCGGCCAGCATGGCGGTGATGCCGGGCAGGATGCGGATGTCGGCCAGGTCGCCGCCCGCCTCGACCGCCTCGAACAGGGCCGAGGCCATGGCAAAGACCCCCGGATCGCCTGACGACACGATGACCACCCGCCGCCCCGCCGCCGCCAGATCCAGCGCCAGCCGCGCGCGGTCCAGCTCCACCCGGTTGTCGGAGGCGTGCAGCACCAGCCCCTCGCGCGCGGCGATGCGCGCGACATAGGGGATATAGCCCACGATATCGGTGGCCTCCGCCAGCGCGGCCGAGACCTCGGGCGTCACCAGTGCCTCGGCGCCGGGACCAAGGCCCGCGACGGCGATCCAGCCGCTCATTCGGCGACCTGGGCCAGCGCCACGGGGCGGCGGCCCTGGCCATGCACCAGCACGATGGCGAAATAGGGGCAGTCGGCGGCCTCGACATCCGCCAGGCGCAGGATGCGCTGGCCGGGCATGGTGCCGCGCTCGATCAGCCAGGCGTCGTCCAGCCGGCCCGCCATGGTCAGGGCGCGGCGCACCTTGGGCAGGTTGCGGCCGGTCTTCATCACCACCAGCGCGTCCGAATGCTGCATGTGGCGCAGCATCTCGCCCTCGGGCAGGGTGCCCATGACCACGGTCAGCACGTCATCGCCCCAGGTGATGGGCGTGCCGCTGGCGTTCCAGCAGCCGACCATGCCGGGGATGCCCGGGATCACGGTCACCGTCACCCGATCCCTCAGCCGCACATAAAGATGCATGAACGAGCCATAGAGGAACGGGTCCCCCTCGCACAGAACGACGACATCATCGGTCGCGGCCAGCGCCGCCAGCCGGTCGGCCCAATGGTCGTAGAAATCGGCCAGCAGCCGGTTGTAGTCGGGGCTGTCAAAGGGGATCTCGGTCGTGACGGGGTATTCCATCGGGTATTCGGCCGCGGCCGTCGCCAGCATTCCGTCAACGATGCGGCGCGCCTGGCCCTGGCGGCCGGGCTTGCGGAAATAGGCGACGTGGCGCGCCTGCCGGATCGCCCGGTCGGCCTTGACCGAGATCAGGTCGGGATCGCCCGGCCCCAGGCCCGCGCAGATGATCTGTCCCATGCGGCTACTCCTTCCGGCTGGCCAGCGCGTTGATGGCGGCGACGGTGATGGCCGAGCCGCCAAGCCGTCCCTGCACGATGACGGCGGGCGCGGGCGGGGCGGCCATCAGCGCGTCCTTGGATTCGGCGGCGCCCACGAAACCCACCGGGCAGCCGATGATCGCGGCCGGGCGCGGGCAGGCCGGGTCCTCCAGCATGTTCAGCAGGTGGAACAGCGCAGTCGGCGCATTGCCGATGGCCACCACTGCGCCATCCAGTTCCGGGCGCCACAGTTCCAGCGCGGCGGCGCTGCGGGTGTTGCCCATGTCGCGCGCCATGTCCGGCACGCGCGGGTCGTGCAGCGTGCAGATCACCCGGTTCCCGGCGGGCAGGCGGGTGCGGGTCACGCCCTCGCTCACCATGCGCGCGTCGCAGAGGATCGGCGCGCCTGCCGCCAGCGCGGCGCGGGCGGTTGTGGCCATGCCGGGGGTGAAGCGCACGTGACGTTCCAGCCCGACCAGGCCCGCGGCATGGATCATGCGCACGACCACCGGCTCCTCGTCGGGATCAAGGCCCGCCAGGTCGGCCTCGGCGCGGATGGTGGCGAAGGACTGGCGATAGATCGCGGCGCCGTCCTTTTCGTAATCGTGAGGCATCACAGAACCCTTGGCAGCTGGTCGGGGTGAAGGCCGCGCAGCACGGCCGGGTCGGCCGCGCGGCCGTGGCGGATCAGATCGAAGCCCGCCGGCGTGGCGGTCAGGGTCAGGTCGGCGGGACGCGGCCAGCCGCAGCCCTTGGCACAGCCCGACACATGCAGCACCGCGCCCGGCGGGACAAGACCCGCCAAGTCGCGCGCCAGGGGCCGGGTCGCGGCATGGGCCTGCGGGCAGGCCGGGGCGCCGGGGCAGGCGCGCAGGCGCAGGCGGGGGTCCTGCGGGTCCAGGATTACACCGGGCAAGTCGGGCAGGGTGCGGGCGCCCTGCACCAGCAGCATGCGCCAAGGCGTCAGCCGCAGCGGCCCCAGCCGCGACAGGCGGCGCAGCGTATCGGGCGGGACCTGACCGAATTCCAGCGCCGCCAGCATCCCCTGTGCCGTGGCCCCCGGCTGCGCGACGGGCGCGGCGGCGGGGGCGGGCAGGTCGGCATCCGGCGGCCGCGCGCCTTGGGCGATCAGCGCGGCCATGCGCCCCCGGCCAGCGGGCGCGCCGCCCTGGTCCAGGAACCACTGTGCCAAGGCCAGCGCTTCGGTCACGTCGTGCAGGGGGGCCGCGGTCGCCATGCCATCCGCCCTCAGCGTCAGCCCTTGGGGGCCGCGCTCGATGCGGATATCGGCGGGGTCGCGGGTCAGGACGGGCAGCGGCCCGGCATCGACGGCAAAGCCGAACTTGGCCGGCAGCATCAGCCCGCTTGCGGCCAGCGCGGCCTCCAGCGCCGCAGCAAGGGCATCCGTCGCGGCATCGGCAAAGGGCGTGACCAGGATGTTGCGCCGCCGCTCGGCATCCATATCGGCGTCGATCAGGTCCTGCGCGCGCAGGGCGGCGATCAGCGGGGCGTGGCTGTCGGGCGTCACGCCGCGCAGTTGCAGGTTGGCACGGCCGGTCAGCTCGATGATGCCGTTGCCCTGCGCCTCGGCCGCGTCGGCGACGGCTGCGGCTTGGGCCGCGCTCAGCCGGCCGCCGCGCGGTCGCAGCCGCACCACCCATCCATCGCCGGATTCCATCGGCCGCAGCGCGCCGGGGCACCATCCCTTTACCGCGCTCACAGCGTCACCGCGATCGAGTTGCGGCGCGTCACCCACAGCCCCGCCTGGTGCAGGCGCTGGAACAGGTCGCGCATCGCGGCCAGGGCGGCGGGATTGGCCGCCTCCATGAACGCCACGATCTCGGGGCGGCCAAGCGTGGCCTCGTGGTAAAGGTCGAACAGATGCGGCGGCACCGCGCCTGCCAGATGGGCAAAGGCCGCCATGTGGTCCAGCGTGGCCGCGATCTCGGCCGCGCCGCGATAGCCGTGGCGCGTCATCCCGTCGGCCCAGGCCGGGTCGGCGGCACGGGCGCGGGTGGTGCGGGCGATCTCCTCGGTCAGGGTGCGGGCGCGGGGGCGGCCGGGCTGCGTCGCGTCCAGGTGATAGAGGGCGGGGGCCATGGCCCTGATCCTGGTCATCGCGGCGGCAAAGCCCGCCTCGTGCGCGGCATAGTCGGCGGCCAGCAGCAGGTCGGTCTCGGGAAGGTCCTGTGCGTGGACAAAGCTGTCGACGCCGGCCATCCGCGCCTCCAGCCCCGCGCGGTCGGGGCGGCTGGTCCCGTCCGCCCCGATGGCCCAGGCCGAGGCCGCAAGCCAGGCCTCGCCCGCCGCCGCCCGCGCGGCATCGGTGAATTCCGTGGGCGCCGTGCCCATGCCCAGCCCGTACTGGCCGGGCTGCGGACCAAAGACGCGGGGCGTGCGCGCCGCATAGGGGTTCTGATCCGTCGCCTCGTCACGCTCGGCCAAGGTCGCGGCCCCGGTTTCGAACAGCTGCGCCAGCACCGGAAAGACGTCGCGGAACAGGCCCGAGACGCGCAGCGTCACGTCGATGCGCGGACGGTCCAGCAGCGCCAGCGGCACGACCTCGACCCCCGACACCCGTCCCGAGCCATGATCCCACACAGGCTTCAGCCCGGCCAGGTGCAGCGCCATGGCAAACTCCTCGCCCGCCGTCCGCATGGTCGCGCTGCCCCACAGATCGACCACCAGGCCACGCGGCCAGTCGCCGTGATCCTGCAGGTGGCGGCGCAGCAGTTCCTCGGCCAGCTTGACGCCTTGGGCATGGGCGGCCGGGGTGGGCACGGCGCGGGGATCGACGCTGAAGAGGTTGCGCCCCGTCGGCAGCACATCCGCGCGGCCCCGGTTCGGCGACCCTGACGGCCCGGGCGCCACGAAGCCGCCCGCCAGCGCCGTCGCCAGCCCCGCGCGTTCGGCCTCGCCGCAGGCGCCGCTGCCCCAGATGTGCAGCCCCTCGCCATATTGGCTTTCCTTGATGTCGCAGACGAAGCGGTCGATGCGGGTGATCGCCTCGGCCGCGCTGGCGTCGGGGGGGATGCCCAGATCGGCCTCGACCCCCAGGGCGCGGGCCTCGTCCCGGATGCCGGCGATCAGGCGGTCGCGGCGCGCCGGGTCCAGCCCGTCGGCGGTGGAATATTCGTCCAGCAGCCGTTCCAGCCCGGCCATGCCGGGGGGCAGGGCGGCCTCCCGCATCGGCGGCGGCAGGTGGCCCAGGGTCACGGCTCCGATGCGCCGCTTGGCCTGCGCGGCTTCGCCCGGATCATTGACGATGAAGGGATAGATGACCGGCAGCGCCCCGGTCAGCGCCTGCGGCCAGCAGTCGCCCGACAGCGCCACGGCCTTGCCGGGCAGCCATTCCAGCGTCCCATGCGCGCCCATGTGGATCATGGCATGCGGGTCCTGCGCGGCCAGCCACAGGTAGAAGGCGACATAGGCATGGCGCGGCACGCGGGTCAGGTCGTGGTAATCGTCGTCGCGATCAGTGCGGTGGCTGCGTTCGGGCTGCAGCGCCAGCAGCAGGTTTCCCCGCCGGACGGCAGCAAGGCGGAAGGCGCCGTGGTGGAAGTCGGGATCGGTCTCGGGCGCGCCCCAGGCCGCGTGCAGCGCCTCGCGCAGCGGCTGAGGCAGGGCCTGCAACGCGGCTTGGTAATCGGCCAGCGGCCATGCGATGCGCTGGTCGGCCAGGGCTGTGGCCCCAACACCAGCGGGGACGTCGTAGCCTTGGACGGCCAGCGCCTGCGCCACGCCCTCGGCCGAGGCCGGGGCGTCCAGCCCCACCGCATGCGCCATCTGCCAGTCACGGCCGGGATAGGTGGACAGGATCAGCGCCATCCGCCGCTCTGCCGCCGGGGTCCGCGCCAGCCGCGCCCAGGCCGCGATGCGGTCGGCCGCGGCGGCCAGAAGGCCGAGGTCCGCCCGATGGGCAAAGCGCGAGAACTGCAGGTCGGGGTCGCGTGGCTCGGGCGTCTTGAAGCTGATGACACCGGCAAAGATGCGGCCGTCCACCTCGGGCAGGACCACGTTCATGGCCAGGTCCGACGGCGACAGCCCGCGCTCGGCGCCCGCCCATTCGCGCCGGCGGTTGGTCGACAGCGCCACTTGGAAGACGGGGCAGCCCATGCCGTCGAAGGGCGTGCCAGCCTGGGTCCGGGCGGAAAACCCCGTGGCGTTCACGACCAGCGCCGGCGACGCGGGCAGGGTGTCGCGCAGCCAGTCCCCCAGCCCCTCGGCCTTCAAGGAGGGGGCGAAGGCGCCGATGGCCGCGAATCCCCGCGCCCGCAGCGCATGGATCAGCGCATCGACAGGGCCGGTATCGGCGGCGGCCAGCCAGCTGCGATAGAAGGTGACCAGCGCCAGGTCCCCCTGCGGTACCTGGTCAACCACGCCATGGTCGGGATCCCACAGCCCCATCTGCGGCAGCGTCTTGCGCCCCTCGACCGGGGCGGCGGCCAGGCCCGAGGCAATGGCCATCTGCGCCAGCGCCGCCTGTGCGGCCACCGCGCCGCCCTGGTCGCAATGCCGCCGCAGCACGCGCAGCACCGAGGCCGGCACGGTCGAGACCTCCTCCAGCCGGGGGTCGTCGCGCCCGTCGGCGGGCAGCACCGCCAGCGCAATCCCCCGGCGCCGCGCCAAGTCCTGCACCGAGGCCAGGCCATAGGGCCAATAGGCCTCTCCGCCGATCAGGCGGATCAGGATGCCGCGGGCGCCCGCCAGCGTCTGGTCCAGGTAGGTGTCGACCGACACCGGGTGCCGCAGCGCCACCAGGTTGCACAGCCGCAATGACGGCAGCCCGCCCGCCGCCCGCCGCCACCCTTCCGCGAAGGCCCCCAGGTCGCTGTCCGAAAAGGAAAGGACCACCAGATCCGCCGGCGACTGGCCCGGATCATAGGGGGCGTCGGTCTGGTCCAGGCCGACCTGTTCGCGAAAGATGACATGCATCAGGCGGGAAAGCCTTCCAGCACGGCGCGGATCGCGTCCGCGTTCACGTGGTCATGTTCGGCGATGACCACCAGCCGCGACTGGCGGGGCTGGCTGCCCCAAGGGCGGTCGTACTGGTGCCGCACGCGCGCGCCCACGGCCTGCACCAGCAGGCGCATCGGCTTGCCCTGCACGACGACATGGCCCTTGACGCGCAGGATGTTCTGTTCCTGCGCCAGCCGCGCGATGCGGTCCGCCAGGTCGGCGGGATCGGCGATCTCGGGCAGGTCGATGACGACCGTGTCGAAATCCTCGTGCTCGTGATCGTCCTCGCCGTCGTGATGGCTGGGGCGGGCGGCGCTGTCATCCTCGGCGGCGGCGTTCAGGCCCAGGATCAGGCGCGGGTCGATCGCGCCTTCGGTCACGGTCAGGATCGGCAGCTTGCGGGGCGCCTCCGCCTCGATCACGGCGCGGGCGGCGGCGATGCCGTCGGGGCCGGCCAGGTCGGCCTTGGTCAGCAGGATCACGTCGGCGCAGGCGATCTGATCCTCGAAGACCTCGGACAGGGGCGTCTCGTGGTCCAGGCTGTCGTCGGCGGCGCGCTGTGCGTCCACCGCCGCCACGTCGGGGGCGAAACGGCCCGCGGCCACCGCCTCGGCATCGGCCAGGGCGATCACGCCGTCGACCGTGATCCGCGACCGGATCGCCGGCCAGTCGAAGGCCTTCAGCAGCGGTTTCGGCAGCGCCAGCCCCGAGGTCTCGATCAGGATGTGGTCGGGCTTTTGCGGCAGCGCCATCAGCGCCTCCAGCGTCGGGATGAAATCATCGGCCACCGTGCAGCAGATGCAGCCGTTCGACAGCTCCATGATGTTCTCTGCCGGGCAGTTGTCGTCGGCGCAGCCCTTCAGGATGTCACCGTCCACGCCCATCGTGCCGAATTCATTGACCAGCACGGCCAGCCGCAGCCCCTGCGGGTTCTGCATCAGGTGCCGGATCAGCGTGGTCTTGCCCGAACCCAAAAAGCCGGTGATCACGGTGACGGGGGTCTTCACGAGGTCGGTCATGGGTCACTCCTGCGGGGGGATGCGCGCAAGGCTCTGCTTGCGGAAGATGGCGGGGCGTTCGCGCCAGGGCACGATACCGTCAGCGGTGGCGGCATAGGCGGCCGCACCCGACAGGATGTCGGCGGCATCGGCGGGTGTCAGCCGCCCATAGACATAGGACCACTTGCCCGGCCCCGACAGGGCAACCGAACAGCCCTGGGCGCAGGCCGACAGGCATTCGACGGGCCGGATCTCGACCCCCTGCGGCGCGGCCTCGCGCAGCGCATCGTGCAGCGCGGTGCCGGGGCGGGGGCCCTCGGGGTCGTTGCCCGGCAAGGTGCCGCGACAGGTGGTGCAGACATGCAGAACAGCGCGCATCGCGGGCCTTCCCTTGGCTTTCGGCTATCCGGGGCGGCCCGAAGAGGACGGCGCGGGTCATCCGGCCATCATCTGCCGGTCGCGAAACACCCCGTTCGCCGGTCATCGTCAGGTGCTGGCAGGTCTCCCGGCTTGCGGATTTCGGGCGCTTGGCCCAACGGTCGTCCCACCTTCCCGGCCCCGCGCGGCGGCGGCCAGTGGATCGGGGCGACCTTTCCGGTCACGGTCGCGGGGGCGGCTGCGCCTGGGCGTGGTCGAAACCTTGCCTGTCGCATTCCCTCTTCGCCTGCCTTACGACAGGAACCAACACGCGCCCACCAAAAGCGCCGCGCCCGCGATTTGTCAACCTTCAGGAGCGAACCGATGACGCAGACCGACCCCAATGACGCTACGGACAACCCGGAGGACCTGGCCCGCCACGCCCAGAAAATGGCAAAGAAGAAGGCCGCCCGCGACCGGATGATGGAAACCAAGACCGGCGAGAAGGGGCTGATCATCGTCCATACCGGGCCGGGCAAGGGCAAGTCGTCATCGGGCTTTGGCATGATCATGCGCTGCATCGCGCATGGCATGCCCTCGGCCGTGGTGCAGTTCATCAAGGGGGCTTGGGACACGGGCGAACGGCGCCTGCTGACGACGCATTTCGCCGATCTGTGCCAGTTCCACAGCATGGGCGAGGGGTTCACCTGGGAAACCCAGGACAAGTCCCGCGACATCGCCGCGGCGCGGGCGGGCTGGGCCAAGGCGCAGGAGCTGATCCGAGACCCGGCCATCCGCATGGTCCTGCTGGACGAGATCAACATCGCTTTCCGCTATGGCTATCTGGACGTGGCCGAGGTGCTGGCCTTTCTGGACGCGGAAAAGCCGCCGATGACGCATGTCGTGCTGACCGGCCGCGGTGCCCCCGAAAGCCTGGTCGAGGCGGCCGACCTGGTGACCGAGATGTCCCAGGTCAAACATCCCTTCCGATCGGGGATCAAGGCGCAGGCCGGGGTCGAGTTCTGAGCCGCCGGCAGGAACCGTCAGAAAAAGATCACGTCCGGGTGAACCCCCGGGCGGGCTGAAGGGTTTGGTCGGTACATATGGCCCCAAGGAAACTGCCCTCCCATGACATCCCCCCCGCCGCTTCCTGCCGATGCCGCATTGTTTCTGGACTTCGACGGCTGCCTGGTCGAGATCGCGCCCCGTCCCGATGCGGTGGTCGTGGCGCCTGCCCTGCGGGAGCGGCTGGTGCGGTTGCACCGGCGGCTTGACGGCGCGCTGGCGCTGATCTCGGGGCGGGACGTGGCGAACCTGCGGGGGCATCTGGTCGATTTTCCGGGCATGGTGGCGGGCAGCCACGGTTCGGAACTGTCCCCCTCGCCGGACCGGATCGAGGCGCTGCACGAGCAGCCTTTCGACGCGCAGGCCCTGCATCGGGCGGCGCATGACATGGCGGCGCCGCACCCGTCGGTGCTGGTCGAGGAAAAACCCCATGGCGTAGCCATGCATTACCGCAAGGACCCGTCCCTGCAGGGTTTCGTCGAGGATGCGATGCATGCCTTGGCCGAACAGAACCCGCACCTGATGCTGCAGCCCGCCAAGATGGCGCTGGAACTGCGGCCGGGCGGCGTGGGAAAGGACACCGCGCTGGCCCGCCTGATGCAGATGCCCCCCTTTGCCGGGCGCATGCCGGTATTCGCGGGCGACGACACCACCGACGAACCCGCAATGGCCGAGGCGCAGTCCCGCGGCGGCTTTGCCGTCAAGATCGGCGACGGCCCCACCGCTGCCCGCCACCGCCTGTCCGATCCCGCCGCGCTGGCCGCATGGCTGGATGCGTCCCTGGGATGAAGGAGTTTTCATGTCCCGTCTGATCGTCGTCTCCAACCGCCTGCCCCTGGGGGACAATCCCTCCGGGGGCCTTGTCGTGGCGCTGGAGGATGCCCTGCGCAGTTCCGGTGGGGTCTGGATCGGGTTTTCGGGGGATGTGAAGGACGATCCTGGCGATCAGCTTCAGGATCATCCGGGGGCACCCTTTCAGCGGCTGTCCTTTGACCTGAATACGCAGGATCACCACGACTATTACCTGGGCTATTCGAATTCGATGCTGTGGCCGGTCTGCCACGGGCGGCCGAACCTGATGCGCATCCTGCCCGAGTATCTGGAAGGGTACAAACGGGTGAACGCCCGCATCGCCGACCTGATGCTGCCGCATCTGCGCGAGGGCGACCGGGTCTGGGTGCAGGATTATCACCTGTTCCCGCTGGCCGCCGAACTGCGCGCCCGCGGGGTAAGCTGTCCCATCGGCTTGTTCCTGCACATTCCCTTTCCCGGCCCCGCCGATTGCGCGGCGCTGCCCAATCCGGCCGAGATGTTCGAATGGCTGTCGCATTTCGACCTGCTGGGCTTTCAGGCTCATCGCGACCTGGGGGCCTTCGCCGAAAGCGCGCGGCAACTGGCCGAAGTGGACCAGCTGTCCGAGACGCGCTTCCGCCTGTCGGGGCGCGAGGTCCGCGCGGAGGTCTTTCCCATCGGCATCGACACCGCCTCCTTTATCGAGGAGGCGCGCGATGCCCCGGATGAGGACCGCGTCCGCCTGCTGACCGGCGCCAAGATGATGATCGGCGTGGACCGACTGGATTATTCCAAGGGCATCCCGCAGCGGTTCCGCGCCTATCAGATCCTGCTGGAGCAGGACCCGGACCTGATGGAATGCATCTCGTTCCTGCAGATCGCCCCGCCGACGCGCGAGGCGGTCGAAGCCTATCAGGACATCCGAGAGGAGACCGAGCATCTGGCAGGACGCATCAACGGCCAGTTCTCGACCCTGAACTGGACGCCGATCCGCTTTATCCACCGGCCCTTTCCGCGCCCGGTGCTGGCCGGGCTTTACCGGCAGGCGCGCATCGGCCTGGTGACGCCGCTGGCCGATGGCATGAACCTGGTGGCCAAGGAATATGTGGCGGCCCAGGACCCCGAGGATCCGGGGGTCCTGATCCTGTCGCGATTCGCCGGGGCCGCCGAGGAGATGACCGAGGCGCTGATCATCAATCCCCATGATCCGCACGACCTGGCGCAGGCCATGGCAGAGGCATTCAGGATGCCGCTGGAGGAACGCCGCCGCCGCCATGCCGCCCTGTTGAAGGGAGTGATCGACCACGACGTCGCCTGGTGGTCGGACGCCTATCTGGAGGCGCTTGGGCAATCACGCGAATCATGAGGGACAAGGCGCCGGCAACTTTTTGCCCGCCCCGCGTGCAGTTGTGATATTTTTGCCCGTTTAGCGGGCATCTGCCCGGATTGTGCCCAGGCTGATGGCATCTTCTGGTGACGCTGCGCTGCAGCGGGTGCATCCTGAAGTTGCGGGGTCGCACCACTTCGCATCGTTGCGCTCCTCCTCATGGCTGGCAACGAGCCCTCCGGTAAGCCGCCGGTCCGCCGTTTTCTCCTCCCGCGGCCGGACCGGCGGCTTTTTCCGGCCCCCGCCTCAGATCAGCGCTGCCACATGGCGCAAGGCCGCGGCATATCCCTGGATCCCGAACCCCGCGATGACCCCATCGGCGCGGTTCGAGACATAGGAATGGTGCCGGAACGCCTCGCGCTTGTGGACCTGGCTCAGATGCACCTCGATCACCGGGCCGTCAAAGGCGTTCAGCGCGTCCAGCACTGCGATCGAGGTATGGGTCAGCGCCGCCGGGTTGATGACGATGGCGGCGGCCTCGTCCCGTGCCTGATGGATCCAGTCGACGATCTGGCCCTCCCAGTTGGATTGCAGAAAGCGGATCTGGTGGGGGGCCGCCGCCTCGCGGCAGAGCGCCTCGACATCGGCCAGGGTGGTGTGGCCATAGATCTCGGGCTGGCGCTTGCCCAGCAGGTTCAGGTTGGGGCCGTTCAGGACATGGATCAGCGGCATGGGCGGGTTCCTTGCAGGGTCGGCCCTTGCTAGCGCAAGGCGGGTGCGCTGTCAGCCGGGAAGGGCAGTGACCGAGGCCGCCCGTCCCGACGGGTCGATCAGGCGCAGCGCCGGCGGATGCGCCGTCAGGACCGCGACCGCGCCCGCGACGGCGGGCGGGCTGGCCCACAGCCGGGCGCCGTCATGCGCGATCAGCACCAGCCGGCCGTCCAGCATCTGCAGGCGCCCCGGCCCGGCCCCCTGCCACAGGACCTGCCCCCCGTCGCGCAGGACCGGGCCGTCGTCGGGATCGTTCCACAGCCGCAGCGCGCCATCCGCCGCCGACAGCGCCTGTCCCGGCCAAAGCGGCCCGGTCATGCGGTCCTGGACGGCGCTTTCGCCGACAAGGCTGCGGGTCAGCAGCGCGGCCAGCGTGCTGCGGTCCCATCCGTAATGCGCGGCCGCGGCCTGCAGGATCATCAGCTTGGCCAGCGCGGCAACGGGCGTCATGTCGCCGGCCGCGATCGCCCCCGTCTCGACGATCCAGGCACCGGCGGCGTAATGGAAGGCGCCGACCGTGCCGCCGATGGCGCGGCTGGCGATCAGGGTGGGGACGCCTTGCGCCTGTGCGCGCAGCAGCGCCTGGCGGATGGCGCCGTCGCCCGCCGGGATGTTCCCTTCGCCGAAACCCTCCAGCACCAGCCCCGTCGCGCCCGAGGCCAGCGCGCCCTCGATCATCTGCGCCAGCAGCGGCGCGGCGCTGCGGTGATCGGCGGGGACGGCGGGGATCTGCATCACGCGCTGCCGGTCGATCCCCTGGGCGACCGCCTCCAGCTGCGCGCGGACCAGCGCCCGCGCCGCCGGATCGTCCAGCGCCTGCGCGGGCGAGGCGGGGCCGGGCAGCGGCGCGGCAGCCCCGTGCCAGATGCCGATGCCCGCCTCGGCCAGGGAGGGCAGGTGCGGACTGGCAAAGCCGGCAAGGCGGCGCGTGGACACCTTCAGCGCGCGCGACCCCCGCCACAGTTGCCCGTCGAAGTACAGCGCCACTTCGGGCAGGCGCAGTCGGGTCATGGCCAGCGCCCCGGTCAGGTTGGCCAGCGCGTCGCTGCCCGCGTTCAGGACCAGGCCCTGCGGCGTCTCCCGCAGCAGGGGCAGCTGCGCCCCTGTCAGGATCACCGGCTTGGACAGGGCGGCCCGGGCAAGCCCCAGCTCGTCGAAGACGTTCAGCAGCAGGGGCAGGGCGGCGCCGGAATAATCCATCGTGTCGGTGCCGTGCAGGACCACGAAGGCGTCGTGGTCGTCATAGAGGTCCAGCATCCGCGCCGCCATCCGGCACCAGTCCGACGGCCGCAGGTCGGTGCTGTCCAGCGTCCCCGGCCCTTGGTCGGAAAACCGCAGCCCGGAGTCAAAATGCAGCCGCAGGCCCGGCAGGCTGGCCGCCAGCGCCGGACCCAGCAGGTCCCGGACCGCCGCCGCGAAGCGGTCCGACGGCATCGGGACCAGCGGCTGCCCCGTGCAGGAAATCGTGCCGCCGGCGTTGATGATGCAGATCCGCATGAAGGCCCCCTTGGTTGCGCCCCCTATAGGGCGGTCAGGGGGCCTCGATCCAGCCCCGCAGGAAGCTGGCGAGGTTCAGGGTCAGATCCTCGGACATATAGCCGCCCTCCTGCACGATGACCGTGGGCAGGCCGGCCGCCTTGATCAGCGCCGCCGCCAGGGCAAAGCCCGCGGTGGTCACGCGCAGCCCGCGGAAGGGGTCGTTCTCGTGCGCGTCCAGCCCCAGGGCCAGGACCAGCGCCTGGGGCGCAAAGGCCCTGATGCGCTCCAGTCCCCGGTCGATGGCGGCCAGCCAGTCCGCATCGCCCGACCCGAGCGGCAGCGTCAGGTTCAGGTTCATGCCCTGGCCGTCGCCGCGCCCGGATTCGTGGTCATAGCCCAGGTAGAAGGGATAGAAGGCATCGGGCGCCGCGTGAACCGAGACCGTCAGCACATCGGCCCGGTCATAGAAAATCTCCTGCGTGCCGTTGCCGTGATGCACGTCGATGTCCAGGACCGCCACCCGGTCGTGGCGGGCGCGCAGGGCCTGGGCCGCGATGGCGGAATTGTTCAGAAAGCAGTGTCCTGCCGCCGTATCCGCATCGGCGTGATGCCCCGGCGGGCGGCAGAGGGCATAGGCCGCCCGCGCGCCGTCCAGGACCGCCTGCGTGGCCGCCAGCGCCGTGTCGACCCCCCGCAACGCGGCGGCATAGGTGTCGCGGCCAAGTGGGCAGCCGGTGTCCGACATATGCCAGCCCGCGCGCCCGGTGATCCCCTGCGGATAGGTCTGCGTGGCCTTTTGCGGATGCAGGTTCGCCACCACCTCGGGGCCCGCGCCGGGGGCCTTTTGCCATTCGGCCCAGCCCTCGCGCAGGAAATCCAGATAGCGCGCCGTATGCACCTGGCGCATCGGCGCGTGGTCGGCGCGCGGCGGGTTCAGGGCCGTCAGCCCCGCCTGCGCCAGGCCCGCCAGCAGGCGGTCCGCGCGTTCGGCGGTTTCCTTGTTGCGCATCGGCACGCCGCGCAACATCCAGAACTGCGGGTCATGGGCGGCGGTCTCGGGCGCGTAAAAGCAGGGCAGATCGGTCATGCGGGCCTCCTGCCGCAAGGCTAGGGATGCCCTGCGGCAGGGGCAAGGTCAGAAGCCCGTATGCGTCTTGAGGAACTCGGCCTCCTCGGGGGTGCTGTCGCGGCCCAGGACGGCGTTCCGATGCGGAAAGCGGCCGAAGCGGGCGACGATGTCGCGATGGTCGCGCGCGAAATGCAGCGAATGTTCGTTGCCCAAGGCTTCGTAGAGCTGGACCGAGCGTTCCTGGTCGGCCAGTTCCTCGCTGTGCATGAAGGGCAGGTAGAGGAACTGCCGCCGCTCCGGCGACTGCTGTTGGTCATGGCCGCGATCCAGCGCGTCCTTGGCGTGCCGCAGCGCCAGGTCGTTGCTTTCAAAGCTGCGCGGGCTGCCGCGAAAGATGTTGCGCGGGAACTGGTCCAGCGTGATGACCAGCGCCAGCGCGCTGTCGGCGTCCTCCATCCAACCGTCCAGCTGACCGTCATGGGCGGCCGCATAGGTGTCGGCAAAATCATCGCGAATGCGGGCATCGATCTGGTCGGACTTGGCGAACCAGCTGGGCCGCATCTCGTCCGAAAACCAGAAATCCAGCACCTGCTGCGGGGTCTTGATCATGGCGTTCTCCTTCATCGCCGGTGTGATGGGCCTGTCCTTCGCGGAACCCGGGCTGAGCGCAACGCCCCTGACGGGCGAGGGGTCCGGCGGTCCGATCCGGGGGTCGTTCGTGTGTGCTTTGGCTCCCGACCGCTGAGAGGCCGCCATGACCGGCAGATCACGTGTGATCGGCCAGCAGGAATCATGGCGGCCCCCGTCTCAGGCCAGCGGTTTCAGCCGGGCCTCGATCTCGGCACGCCGGTCCTCCAGAAAGGGGGGCAGGGACAGGCCCTGGCCCATCGCCTCCTGCGGCTCGTCCACGTCGAAGCCGGGGCCGTCGGTCGCAAGTTCGAACAGGTTGCCGCCGGGCTCGCGGAAGTAGAGCGAGCGGAAATAATAGCGCTCGACCTCTCCGGAATTGGGCACACGGTGGCCAGCCACGCGGCGGGTCCATTCGGTCAGGGCGGCGGTATCGGGCACGCGGAAGGCGACGTGGTGGACGCCACCGGCGCCCTGCCGCGCCTGCGGCAGGTCCGGCTGGACCGCGACATGCAGCTCCGCGGCGGCGCCGCCTTCGCCCATTTCGAAGACATGGACCTGGCCCTGGCCGTCGGGGCTGGCGTAATCGCGCACCTGGCGCATGTTCATGACCTGGGTCAGCACGGCTGCGGTCGGGGCCAGATCGGGAACCGAGATCGTGATCGGCCCCAGGCCGCGGATCTGGTGCTGGGCCGGGATGTCGGTTTGGGCCCAGGGCTGGCCCTCCGGCAGGGGAGCCGCGACCAGGCGCAGGCGCTGGCCCTCGGGGTCCTCGACATCCAGGCTGGGGCGCCCGTCCAGCAGCGCGACCTTGCCGGTCTGCACCCCCAGCCCGCTCAGGCGGTCGGCCCACCAGTCCAGGCTGTCCTGGCCCACGCGCAGCCCGGTGCGGGTGATCGCGTTCGTGCCGCGACGCTCGCGCGCGGCGGGCCAGTCGAAGAAGGTGATGTCGGTGCCGGGTGTGCCCGCGCCATCGGCGAAGAACAGGTGATAGGCCGAGGTGTCGTCCTGGTTCACGGTCTTCTTGACCCGGCGGAGGCCCAGGGTCTGGGTGTAGAAACGGTTGTTGCCCGGCGCATCGGCGGTGATGGCGGTCAGGTGGTGGATCCCGGTCAGTTGCATGAGGTGGCTCCTTTCCTTGTCTTGCAATTCATATGGCGCAAAGCTGTCGTTCGCGGCAGCGGGCATAGGCGCAACGCCGCGTTCGCGTATTGCGAACGGGTCGGCATGGGATATGCTGCCCCGATGGGATGGACGATCAGCGACATCGAGACGTTTCTGGCGGTTCTGGATGCGGGCAGCATCTCGGGCGCGGCGGCGCGGGCGGATCTGTCGAAATCGGTGGTCAGCAAGCGGGTCCGCGATTTCGAAGCGGCCCTGGGCCTTGCGCTGTTCACCCGCCATGCCGGCCGGATCGCGCCCACCGACAGCGCGCTGACCCTGGCCGAGCGGTTGCGCCCGGCCTTGGCCGAACTGGTCGCGGCAGCCGAAAGCGTCACCGGACCCGAGGCCGAATTGCGCGGCCGGCTGGCCGTCGCCGCGCCGATGAGTTTCGGCATCCGTCATCTGGGGCCGGTGATCGCGCGGTTCGCGCAGGCCCATCCGGAGCTGGAGATCGTGCTGGATTACGATGATCGCCACATGGACTTGGGGCGGGCGGGCTTTGACCTGGGGCTGCGGATCGGTCATCTGAAGGACAGCAGCCTGATGGCCCGGCGGCTGTGCGAGGATCCGCGCGCCCTGGTGGCCAGCCCGGAGTACCTGGCGCGGCACGGACCGGTCGACCGCGCCGCCGACCTGGCCCGGCACAGCGCCATCGGCTATCTGAACGCCCGGCTTGGCGAGATCTGGCCCTTTGGTCCCGCGATCCAGCCACCGCGCATGGGCCGCATCACCGCCAACAACGGCGAGGCGATGCGGGATATGGCGATCGGCGGCCTGGGGCTGGCGCTGCTGCCGCTGTTCATCGTCCATGACGCGCTGCGGGACGGGCGGCTGGTGCGGCTGCTGCCGGACCTGCCGCAACGGCCGCTGCCGGTCAGCATTGTCTGGCCGCCGATCCGGCCGATGCCGCGCAAGACCCGTGCCCTGATCGACCACATCGCCCAGGCCTTTGCCGGCGACCCGCCCTGGCAGCGCGGCCTGCTTGATCCCGCGACCGCCGGGGGGCCGGCCCCCCGGCCCCCCCGGCGCAGCGATTGACCGAACCGGTCCGCCCCGACGCCCCGAGACAAGGAAACATGCAGATGATGGTCGATCCGAACGCCCCCTTTTTCCGGCACCTGTGGGTGCGAGTGGCCAGCGTGGTGCTGCCGCTGGCCTGGGCAGGGCTGGAGTTGTGGACCGGCAATCCCTTCTGGGCGATCCTGTTCGGCGGCGCGGGGCTGTACCTGGCCCTGGCACTGTTCGTGTGGCGGCGGCCGGAGGGCTGAGCCCGGCCACCGCCGAAGCTCAGGCCGACAGGTCCACCGCGCCGGTCAGCCAGGCATGGCCGTTGGCGGGCAGCGTCAGGCGATCCCCGTCCAGCTCCGCCGCGACCGGGCCGGTCATGGCGGCGTCACCCGCGACGGTCAGGGTCACCGGATGCGCCGACAGGTTGAAGACGCAGGTCAGAACCTGGCCCTGGTGGTCGCGCTGGAAGCCCAGGATCGGTTCGGGCAGCTCCAGGAACCGCGTCGTCCCCCACCGCAGCGCGGGCTGCGCCTTGCGGAAGGCGATGCTGGCGCGATAGGCCGAGAGCACGCTGTCGTTCTGATCCTGCTGGCCGGCCACGGCACGGGCGGCCTGGGGGTCCTTGACCGGCAGCCAGGGCTGGCCCGTCGTGAAGCCTGCATGAGGCTGCGAGGCGTCCCAGACCATCGGCGTGCGGCAGCCGTCGCGGCCCTTGATCTCGGGCCAATAGCGCAGGGCGGGGGGATCGGTCAGCTCCTCGAAGACCAGTTCGGTCTCGGTCTGACCCAGTTCCTCGCCCTGATAGAGGCAGATCGTGCCCGGAAAGGACAGGAGCATCGCCACGGCCTGCCTGGCCAGCGCATCGGAATCGGCGGCGTGTTCGGCCCACCGGGTCACATGCCGGACGATGTCGTGGTTCGAGAAGGACCAGCAGGAATGCCCGTCGGGCGCGTGCTTCTGCACGCCCTGGATGGTGTTGCGGAAATGCCGGGCGGTGAAGGTCCGGCTGAGCATCTCGAAGCTGTAGCACATGTGCAGACGGTCGGTGCCGGCGGTGTATTCCGCCATGATGTCGATGGCGGTCTGGCCGTTGTCGCCGACCTCGCCCACCATCATGCGGTCGTCGAATTCGTCGGTCAGCGCGCGCATCCGCTTGAGGAAGGCGACGTTCTCGGGCCGGTTGCGCGACTGGACATGGCGCTGCCAGGCATAGACATCGGGTCCGTCATAGACCGGGTTCGGCGGGTTGTCGCGCAGCTGGTCGTCGTGGAAGTAGTAGTTGACCGTGTCCAGCCGGAAGCCGTCGACGCCCCGTTCCAGCCAGAAGCGCATCGTCTCCAGCAGCGCGTCCTGCACGGCCGGGTTCCACAGGTTCAGGTCCGGCTGCTGAATCAGGAAGTTGTGGAGGTAATACTGCCGGCGCCGCGGCTCCCATTCCCAGGCATGGCCGCCGAAGACCGCCAGCCAGTTGTTCGGCGGCGTCCCGTCCGGGTTCGGATCGGCCCAGACATACCAGTCGGCCTTGGGATTGGTGCGGTCCACGCGGCTTTCGGCGAACCAGGGATGCTTGTC
This sequence comes from Paracoccus sp. KKT209, assembly GCF_055635455.1. Next base: position 3,168,989 of record NZ_CM145758.1, on the reverse strand, counting down.
GCTGGAATGGCTGATGACCTGGTCGATGATGACCTTCAGCCCCAGTTCATGGGCGCGGGCGATCAGCGCGTCGAAATCCGCCATGGTGCCGAACAGCGGATCGATGCCGGTATAGTCCGACACGTCATAGCCCATGTCCTTCATCGGCGAGGTGAAGATCGGAGACAGCCAGATCGCGTCCGCGCCCAGGGATGCCACGTGATCCAGCCGCCGCGTGATGCCGGGCAGATCGCCGATGCCGTCGCCGTTGCTGTCCTGAAAGCTGCGGGGATAGATCTGATAGATCACCGCGTCGCGCCACCATTCCGTCATTCAGTCGTCTCCTGCATTGTCGGATTCGGGTCATTGAAGCACGGTTCTATCAGCAGGAAAAAGCGAAGGTTAGCGCCAACCGGGCGATTGCCCTCAACTGTGATCCCTCTAGAGTGGGGGCATGGACAGGAAGAACCCACCGCAACGACCGGATGCCCGGGACGCCCACCGCTTTGGCCCGGTCCTGGGCGAGGTCGATCTGCATCTGCTGGGCGAGGGGACGCATCGTCGGCTGTGGCAGGCGCTTGGCGCGCATGTGATGACCCATGAGGGGGCGGCGGGCGTCCATTTCGCGGTCTGGGCGCCGAACGCGCGGCAGGTCTCCGTCGTGGGCGACTTCAATGCATGGGACGGGCGCCGCCACCCGATGCGGCGCGTCGGCGGCAGCGGCCTGTGGGAGATCTTCCTGCCCGGCCTGGGCGAGGGCTGCCTTTACAAGTACGAGATCCTGGATGCGCAGGGCGGCGTCCTGCAAAAGGCCGATCCCGTCGGCTTCGGCAGCCAGCACCCGCCCGAAAAGGCCAGCGTCGTGCGCGACATCGCGGGCTTCGGCTGGAAGGATGCCGACTGGATGGCGTCCCGCGCGGCCGCGCAGGATCGCCGGGCGCCGATCAGCATCTATGAGGTTCATCTGGGCAGCTGGCGTCGCAGATGGACCGAGGCCGGACGGCCGCTGTCCTACAGGGAGATGGCCGAGGAGCTGGTGGGCTATGCCAGCGACATGGGCTTTACGCATCTGGAGCTGCTGCCGGTCAGCGAATTTCCCTTTGACGGGTCCTGGGGATACCAGCCCGTGGGGCTTTTTGCCCCGACCATCCGCTTTGGTCCCCCGCACGAGTTCCGCGACCTGATCGAGGCCGCGCATCAGGCGGGCCTGGGCGTGCTGCTGGACTGGGTGCCCGGCCATTTCCCCAGCGACGCGCACGGGCTGGCGCGTTTCGACGGCACCGCGCTCTATGAGCACGAGGACCCGCGCGAGGGGTTTCACCAGGACTGGAACACGCTGATCTACAACTATGGCCGGACCGAGGTGCAGAACTTTCTGATCTCGAACGCGCTCTACTGGCTGGAGGAGTATCACGTCGACGGGCTGCGCGTGGATGCGGTCGCCTCGATGCTCTATCGCGACTATTCGCGCAAGGACGGCGAATGGGTGCCCAACCGGGATGGCGGGCGCGAGAATTTCGAGGCGATCGATTTTCTTCGCAACATGAACATCGCGACCCATGGCGAACAGCCCGGCATCATGACCGTGGCCGAGGAGAGCACGTCCTTTCCCAAGGTCTCGGCCCCGGTCGATGCGGGCGGCCTGGGCTTTGGGTTCAAGTGGAACATGGGCTGGATGAACGACACGCTGCGCTACATGGCGCGCGACCCGGTCCATCGGCGCCACCACCATGACCTGATGACCTTCGGGCTGATGTATGCCTTCAGCGAGAATTTCATCCTGCCGATCAGCCATGACGAGGTCGTCCACGGCAAGGGCAGCATGCTGCGCAAGATGCCCGGCGACGAATGGCAGCAATTCGCGAACCTGCGCGCCTTCTACGGCTTCATGTGGGGCCATCCGGGCAAGAAGCTGCTGTTCATGGGCTGCGAATTCGCCCAGCCCGAGGAATGGAACCACAATGGCGATCTGAACTGGCAGGCGGCCGAGCTGCCGATGCATCAGGGCGTGCAGGCGCTGGTGCGCGACCTGAACCGGCTTTATCGCCGGACGCCCGCCCTGCACGTCAAGGATGCCGAAGCGGACGGCTTTCAGTGGATCGCCACCGATCCGGCGCAGTCGACCTATGCCTGGATCCGCCGCGGCGAGGCGGGCGATCCGCCGGTGGTGGTGCTGTGCAACTTCACCCCCGTGCCGCGTCCGGAATTTCGTGTCGGCGTGCCGCAACCCGGCCCATGGCGAGAAGCGTTGAATACCGACGCCACCATCTACGGGGGCAGCGGCATGGGCAACCTGGGCGGCGTCCAGGCCGACGGGGCGGGGCAGGACGGGCAACCCGCCTCGATCACGGTCACCCTGCCGCCGCTGTCGGTGGTGATCCTTGTGGCGGGTGAATGAGATTTCGAGGGGGGAGTTGAAGATGGTTGAAACGCAAAGGCTGACACGGCGGGCGATGGCCTTCGTCTTGGCGGGAGGGCGGGGCAGCCGCCTGCAAGAGCTGACGGACCGGCGCGTCAAGCCGGCCGTCTATTTCGGCGGCAAGACCCGCATCGTCGATTTCGCCCTGTCGAACGCGATGAATTCGGGCATCCGCAAGATCGCCGTCGCCACGCAATACAAGGCGCACAGCCTGATCCGGCATTGCCAGCGCGGCTGGAACTTCTTTCGGGCCGAACGGAACGAGTTTCTGGACATCCTGCCTGCCAGCCAGCGCGTGTGCGAACACACCTGGTATCGCGGCACGGCCGATGCGGTCACCCAGAACATCGACATCGTGGACGATTACGATGTCGACTACATCGTCATCCTGGCGGGCGACCACATCTACAAGATGGATTACGAGATCATGCTGTGCGAGCATGTCGAGAACGACGCCGACGTGACCGTCGGCTGCCTGACCGTCCCGCGCGAAGAGGCCAGCGCCTTTGGCGTCATGCATGTCGACGACGACGGGCGCATCGTCTCGTTCCTGGAAAAGCCCGCCGATCCGCCCGCGATGCCCGGCCATCCCGACAAGGCGCTGGCGTCCATGGGGATCTATGTCTTCAAGTGGAGCTTTCTTCGCGACCTGCTGCTGCGCGACGCCGAGGATCCCAATTCCAGCCATGATTTCGGCACCGACCTGATCCCCGACATCGTGAAGAACGGCAAGGCGATGTCGCACCGCTTTGACACGTCCTGCGTCCGCGCCCCTGGGGCGCCTGCCTATTGGAAGGATGTGGGCACGGTTGATGCCTTCTGGCAGGCCAATATCGACCTGACGGACTTCACGCCCGAACTGGACCTGTGGGACACGGACTGGCCGATCTGGACCTATTCCGAAAGCACCCCGCCGGCCAAGTTCATCCATGACGAAAAGGACCGGCGCGGCATCGCGATCTCGTCCATGGTGTCGGGGGGATGCATCATCTCGGGGACCGAGATCCGCAACTCGCTGCTGTTCACCGAGGTGCACACGAACAGCTATGCCATCCTGGATCATGCGGTGGTGCTGCCCTATGTCACCGTCAACCGCCGGGCGCGCCTGCGCAACGTCGTGATCGATTCCCGCGTGGTGATCCCCGAAGGGCTGGTCGTGGGGGAGGACCCGCAGGACGACGCCCGCTGGTTCCGCGTCACCGACCGCGGCATCACGCTGATCACCCAGGACATGCTGGACCGGCGGGCGGCGTCGCTGTGATGCAGGTTCTTTCTGTTGCCTCGGAATGCGCGCCCATGGTCAAGACCGGTGGCCTGGCCGACGTGGTGGGCGCGCTGCCCGCCGCGTTGGCCGGCCACGGGGTGCGGATGCGGACCCTGCTGCCGGGTTATCCGGCGGTGATGGCCGCATTGCAGGACACGGCCGAAGTCGGCCGCTTCGACGACCTCTTTGGCGGCGCGGCCCGCCTGTTGCAGGGACAGGCGGCGGGGCTGGACCTGCTGGTGATCGACGCGCCGCACCTGTTCGCGCGCAGCGGCGGTCCCTATCTGGCGCCGGACGGCCGCGACTGGCCGGACAACCCGGAACGCTTTGCCGCGCTGTCTTGGGTCGGGGCGCATGTCGCCGCGCATGGCGCGGGGGGCTGGCGGCCGCAGGTGCTGCACGGCCATGACTGGCAGGCCGGTTTCGCGACCGAATACCTGCGCCAGATGGGCGCCCGCGACGTGTGCACGCTGCTGACCATCCACAACATCGCCTTTACCGGATCGACCGACCCCTGGCGCCTGTCGTCGCTGCGGCTGGACCCCGGCCGCTTTCACAGCGAAGGTTATGAATTCTGGGGCGGGATCTCGGCGCTCAAGGCGGGGCTGATGGGGGCGGATGCGCTGACCACCGTCTCGCCCAGCTACGCCGAGGAGCTGATGACCCCGGAATTCGGCATGGGGCTGGACGGGGTGATGCGCCACCGCCGGGACGTGCTGCACGGCATCCTGAACGGCATCGACGAGGACGCCTGGAACCCCGCCACCGATCCCGCCATCACGCCCTATTCGACGCCTGCGGGCAAGATCGCGGCCAAGGCTGCCCTGCAGGCCGAACTGGGCCTGCCCCCCGCCGAAGGACCCCTGTGCGTGATCGTGTCGCGCATGTCCCACCAGAAGGGGCTGGACCTGATACTGGAGGTGCTGCCGACCCTGCTGGAGCAGGGCGGCCAGCTGGCGGTGCTGGGTTCGGGCGATCCGGGGCTCGAGCAGGCATTCCGCCATGCCGCCGCAGATCCGAACGTGGCGGTGCGCATCGGCTATGACGAGGGTTTCTCGCATCGGCTGATCGCGGGGGGCGATGCCATCCTGGTGCCATCGCGGTTCGAACCTTGCGGGCTGACGCAGATGTACGGGCTGCGCTATGGCACGGTGCCGGTCGTGGCGCTGACCGGGGGGCTGGCCGACACCGTCATCAACGCCTCGCCCGCGGCGCTGGCGCAGGGCGTGGCGACCGGCATCCAGTTCGCCCCGGTGACCGCGCAGGCGCTGCGCAGCGCGCTGGTCCGCCTGAACAGCCTGTACCGGGACGGGCCGACATGGACGCAGCTGCAGGCCAATGCGATGGCGCAGCCGGTGGGCTGGGGCCAGTCCGCGGCGGCCTATGCCGCGCTTTATGCCGATCTGGCCGGGACTCGATGACCTCAATGCATGCCATTTCGGCCGGTCAGCCGACGCCCTTGGGGGCCACCTTCGACGGCGCCGGGGTGAACTTTGCGCTCTTCTCGCAACATGCCGAACGTGTGGTCCTCTGCCTCTTCGACGGGCACCGCGAGACGCGGATCGACCTGCCCGAACGCGAGGGTCATGTCTGGCATGGCCGCATCGAGGGGCTGCGCCCCGGCCAGCGCTATGGCTATCGCGTCCACGGCCCGTATCGCCCGCAGGAGGGCCACCGCTTCAACCCGCACAAGCTGCTGATCGACCCCTATGCCAAGCAGCTGACCGGCACGCCCCGCAACCATGACGCGCTGTTCGGCTTTCGCACGGGCCATGCCGATGCCGACCTGTCCTTTGATCGCCGCGACAGCGCCCATCACATGCCGAAATCGGTGGTGGTCGATCCCAGTTTTTCCTGGGGCCACGACCACCCGCTGTGCCGCCCGCTGACCGAGACGGTGATTTACGAGGCGCATGTGAAGGGACTGACCGCCGGGCGTGCCGACCTGGCGCATCCCGGCACCTATCTGGCCCTGGCCTCCGAGCCCGTGCTGGACCACCTGACGCGGCTTGGCGTCACCGCGATCGAACTGCTGCCGGTCCATGCCTTTGCCGATGACCGTTTCCTGACCGACAAGGGGCTGCGGAACTATTGGGGCTACATGTCCTATGGCTTTTTCGCGCCCGAGCCGCGCTACATGCAGACGGGTGAGATCGCCGAGTTCCAGCAGATGGTTGCGCGGTTTCACCGCGCCGGGATCGAGGTGATCCTGGACGTGGTCTACAACCACACCGCCGAGGGGAACGAACTGGGCCCGACGCTCAGCTTTCGCGGGCTGGACAACGCCTCCTATTACCGGCTGGCCGAGGATCCGCGTTTCTATGTCAACGACGCCGGAACGGGAAACGTGCTGAACCTGGACAACCCCTTTGCGCTGCGGCTGGTGATGGACAGCCTGCGATACTGGGTGCAGGTGATGCATGTGGACGGGTTCCGCTTTGACCTGGCCTCGGTCCTGGGCCGCACCCGCGGCGTCTTCGAGCGCGACGCCCCGCTGTTCCGGGCGATCCGCCAGGACCCGGTCCTGAACCAGGTCAAGCTGATCGCCGAGCCCTGGGACCTGGGCCATGACGGCTATCAGCTGGGCGCCTATCCCGCCCCCTTTGCCGAATGGAACGACCGCTTCCGCGACCAGATCCGCAGCTTCTGGCGGGGCGATCCGGGGCGGCTTGGCAAGCTGGCCAAGCGGGTGGCGGGGTCTGCGGCACGCTTTGACCATGACGGACGGGCGGCCACCTCCAGCGTCAACTTCATCGCGGCCCATGACGGCTTCACGCTGATGGACACGGTCAGCTATGCCCACAAGCATAACGCCGCCAATGGCGAGGACAACCGCGACGGCCACGGGCACAACCTGTCCGACAACATGGGGGTCGAAGGGCCCACGGACGATCCGGCGATCCGCGCCCGGCGCAACCGCCGCCGCCGCAACCTGATCGCGACCCTGATGCTGAGCCAGGGCACGCCCATGCTGCTGGCCGGGGACGAGCTGGGCAATTCCCAGGGCGGCAACAACAATGCCTATTGCCAGGACAACCCGATCGGATGGGTCGACTGGGACAACGCGGACCCGGTCTTTCTGGACTTTGTCCGCCGGGTGATCGCCTTTCGCCGCGCACACCCGATCCTGCGGCAAAAGCGGTTCCTGCACAGCCAGGCCCGCGAACAGGACGGCTTGCCCGACCTGTTCTGGCGACGGGCCGATGGCGCGGCGATGACCACCGACGACTGGAACGACCCCCACCTGCGCCTGCTGGCGGCCGAGATGCGCATGGCCTCGGGCACGCCGGCCTATGCGGCCCTGACGGGGGCGGTCTTTGTCGTCTTCAACAACGGTCACGGCGCGAAGGTGCGCCTGCCCGACGCGGTGCGGGGCGGGCATTGGCGCCGCCGCCTGGACAGCACCCGCGACAGCGACCCCGACGAGCCCGCGCAGGCGGACGAACCGATCCCCGCCGAGAGCGTTGTCGCCTTCGTTCTTACCGACCAGAGCCAGGACAGATGACCCAAGGTCCCACCACCCTCTTCGACATGCGCATGGCACGCAGCGCTCCCGACCTCTGGCCCATGCTGGAGCGGCTTTATGGCGGGCGCGCCGACTATGACGCCTTCTGCCGGCAGCTGGCGCAGGTGCTGCGTGACGGCTGGAACGCGCGGCCCGCCGACCTGCAGCGGCTGGACCTGATGCGCGACCTGGAGCCCGACTGGTTCCAGCGCGCGCAGATGGCGGGATACGTCTTCTATATCGACCGCTTCGCCGGCAATCTGGCGGGGGTGCATGACCGGCTGGACTATCTGCGCGACCTGGGGATCAGCTATGTGCACCTGATGCCCTGCCTGATGCCCCGCCCGGGCGACAGCGACGGCGGCTATTCGGTGATGGACTATCGCCAGGTCAATCCGGCCCATGGCAACATGGCCGACCTGGAGCGGCTGGCGGACGCGCTGCGCGGCCGGGGGATGTCGCTCTGCATCGACCTGGTGCTGAACCACACGGCCAAGGAACATGACTGGGCGCGGCGGGCGGCGGCGGGCGATCCCGAATACCAGGACATGTACCTGATGTTCGACGACGACACGCTGCCCCGCGCCTATGAACAGTCCCTGGTCGAGATCTTTCCCGATACCGCGCCGGGCAGCTTTACCCATTACCCCGAATTCGGCAAATGGGTCTGGACCACCTTCAACGAACACCAGTGGGACCTGAACTGGGCCAATCCGCGGGTCTTCCTCGAGATGGTCTCGATCATGCTGAACCTGGCCAACAAGGGCGTCGACGTGCTGCGCCTGGATGCGGTGGCCTTCATGTGGAAGCGCATGGGCACCACCTGCCAGAGCCAGCCCGAGGTGCACCTGCTGCTGCGCGCTCTACGCGCCTGCACCCGGATCGCCGCCAGCGCGGTCATCCACCTGGAGGAGGCGATCGTCGGCCCGGCCGAGATGCTGACCTATTTCGGGCGGGGCGAACATGACGGGCGGCAGGGCAACCTGGCCTATCACAACAGCCTGATGGTCCAATACTGGTCGGCCCTGGCCACGCGCGACACGCGGCTGATGACGCATGTTCTGGAGACGCATTTCCCGCCCGTGCTGACCAATGCCACCTATGCGACCTATATCCGCTGCCATGACGACATCGGATGGGCGGTGACGGACGAGGATGCCGGCGCCCTGGGCCTGTCAGGGCCGGCGCATCGGGCCTTCCTGTCGGATTTCTACGACGGCAGCTTTCCCGGCAGCTTCGCGCGCGGCGAGTTGTTCCAGGTGAACCCCGAGACGGGGGACAGGCGCATCTCGGGCAGCTTCGCCTCGCTGGCGGGACTGGAGGCGGGGCTGGCCTCGGGCGATCAGGATGCGGTCGACCTGGCGATCGACCGCATCCTGATGGGCCATGCCCTGATCGCCAGCTTTGGCGGCATCCCGCTGATCTACATGGGCGACGAGCTGGGACTGACCAACGACCACGGCTATCTGCAGGTGCCGGAGCACGCGCATGACAGCCGCTGGCTGCACCGACCGGCGATGGACTGGGACCGCGCGGCCCGCGCCAGCGCCGACCCGGCCTCGGCCGAAGGCCGCATCCTGCACGGCACCCGCGCCATCCTGCAGCGCCGCCGCCAATGCGACGGGCTGCACGGGGCGCATCCGACGCAGATCCGGGACAGCGGCAATCCGACGGTCTTTGCCTTTGCACGACTCGCGCCGGGCGGGAGCATAGTTTGCCTTTTCAACTTCACCGAAAGCTGGCAACAGGTGTCGGGCGACTGGTTGCGCTTTCAAGGCGTGGCGGCTATGCGCGACATCCTGTCTGACGCGACGGTGGCGCTGCATGACGACATGCTGGCCCTGCCGCCCTATGCTCGCGTCTGGTTGTCCTGATTTTATCCAGCCCATGAGGCCGAATTTGTCCCATTCTCTCTCGGCGCAGGACCTGCGCGATCAGATCCTGCATCACCTGACCCACACCCAGGGCCGGGGTCCGGAATTCGCAACCGTTTTCGACTGGCGCCTGGCCGTCAGCTATACCGTGCGCGATCTGATGGTGGGCCCCTGGGTCGAGGCGATCCGCGCGGCGCGCGATCAGGGGGCCAAGCGGGTCTATTACCTGTCGATGGAATTCCTGATCGGCCGCATCCTGGGCGACGCGATCGTCAACCTGGGGCTGGAGCCCGCGATGGCCGAGGCGCTGACCCTGCTGGGCCTGGACGAGCAGGAGATCCTGGACAACGAGCCCGATGCCGCACTTGGCAACGGCGGCTTGGGGCGGCTGGCGGCCTGCTTCATGGAATCCCTGTCCTCGCTGCATTGCCCGGCCTTCGGCTATGGCATCCGCTATGAACACGGGCTGTTCCGGCAGCGGTTCGAGGGCGGTCAGCAGGTCGAGACGCCCGAGGATTGGCTGAACCAGCCGCACCCCTGGGAATTCGTGCGCATCGACTACAGCTACGAGATCGGGTTCAAGGGCCATGTCGAAACGGTAGACGGGCGCACCGTTTGGCATCCGGGCGAAAGCGTCATCGCGCGTGCCTATGACACGCCGGTGATCGGCTGGGGCGGAACCTGGGCCAACAGCCTGCGGCTGTGGGGCGCACATCCCACCACGCTTCTGGACCTGCCGCGCTTCAACGCGGGCGATTACACGGCCGCGGCCGAACCCGAGGCGCTGGCCCGGACGCTGTCGCGGGTGCTGTACCCCGACGACACGACCGAATCCGGCAAGGAGCTGCGGCTGAAGCAGGAATATTTCCTGACCTCGGCCGCGCTGCAGGACATCCTGCGCCGCTTTCTGGCCGAACATGGCGACGACTTGGACCAGCTGCCCGAAAAGGTGGCGATCCAGCTGAACGACACCCATCCGGCCATCGCCGGCCCCGAGCTGATCCGCCTGCTGATGGATGTCCACGGCCTGTCCTTCGACCGTGCCCGAGATCTGGCACAGCGGTCGCTGAACTACACCAACCACACGCTGCTGCCCGAGGCGCTGGAGCGTTGGTCGACTTGGCTGATGGGCCGCGTGCTGCCGCGCCACATGCAGATCATCCAGATGATCGACGAGGATCACCGCAGGGCCACCAACCGCCCCGCCCATGTCGGCATCGTCCATGGCGACCAGGTGCATATGGGCGAATTGGCCTTCATCATGGCGGGCCGCGTGAACGGCGTGTCGGCGCTGCACACCGACCTGGTCAAGGACACGGTCTTTGCCGACCTGCACAAGCTGCATCCCGACCGGATCGTGAACCAGACCAACGGCGTGGCGCCGCGCCGCTGGCTGCGCATGGCGAACCCTGCGCTGGCGCGGCTTCTGGACGACACGATCGGCACCGGCTGGACTGCCGACCTGGACCAGCTGAAGGGGCTGGAGCCCCATGCCGAGGATGCGGGCTTCCGCGACCGGCTGCGGTCGGCCAAGCGCGCCAACAAGGTCTGGCTGTCGAACGGACTGTTGACCGATCTGGGGGTCAAGGCCGACCCGGACGCGATCTTCGATGTCCAGATCAAGCGAATGCACGAATACAAGCGGCAGCTGCTGAACATCCTGGAGGCGATCGCCCTGTGGGGCCGTATCCATGACGACCCGAACGGCGACTGGACCCCGCGGGTCAAGATCTTCGGTGGCAAGGCGGCGCCCGGATACTGGCTGGCGAAATCGGTGATCCACCTGATCAACGACGTGGCCGCGACGATCAACAGCGATCCGGTGACATCGAAATACCTGCAGATTGCCTATCCGCCGAACTACAACGTTTCGATGGCCGAGGACCTGATCCCCGCCGCCGATCTGTCCGAGCAGATCAGCACCGCGGGCAAGGAGGCGTCGGGCACCGGCAACATGAAGTTCACCATGAACGGCGCGCTGACCATCGGCACGCTGGACGGCGCGAATGTTGAGATCCGCGAACTGGTCGGGGCCGAGAACTTCTTCCTGTTCGGCCTGACGGCGGCCGAGGCCGAGGCCGAGAAGGCGACGCCGGGTCATGCCCGCACCGCCATCGAGCGCAGCCAGGACCTGAAGGTCGCGCTGCAGCTGATCGCCGAGGGGCGGTTCGGCCGGGCCGACAGCTATTATTCGCTGCTGGACCGGACCTGGCACGACGATCCCTTCCTGGTCGCCTCGGACTTCGACGGCTATTTCGACATGCAGCGGCAGGTGGACCGGGCCTATCGCGATCCGACCAGCTGGGATCGGATGGCGGCCCTGAACATCGCGCGGTCGGGCTTCTTCTCGTCGGATCGGACGATCCGGGGCTACATGCAAGACATCTGGCATGCCAAGCCGGTGACGTCTGCCTGACATGCGAAAGCCCCCGTCGTGGCGGGGGCCTTCCTGGTGCCGTCACCCGGGTTCAGTCGCGGAAGCGGCGGGCCGAGGGCAGAACCTGCATCAGCAGGTAATAGCTGAGGCCCGCCGGGATCAGGCTGGCGTACCAGCTGACCCCTGAAAAGATCAGCGCCACGACGACACCCACCGCAGTGGCGATCACCGCAGCGGGGTTGATGCCGCGATAGGGACCGGTGGCATCATAGAGCTTGTCCAGGTCCAGCGTCTGGCGGCGGATCACGTAGTAATCCACCACCAGGATCGCGAAGATCGGTCCCAGGAAGGCGCTGTAGGTCTGGATGAACAGCCCCAGCCCCGCCGCCGATTCATCGCGCACCAGCAGCCAGGGGAAGGTCGCGAACGCCAGCAGGCCCACGATCACCGCCGCCGACCGGAAGGACAGCTTGAAGACGTCCATCATCGCATAGGCAGGCGGCACGACATTGTTGAGGATGTTCGTCGTCACCTGCGCGAACGCGATGAACAGCAGCGTCACGACCAGCAGGACCTTGTTGTCGACGGCGCTGGCAAAGACGCGGATCGGATCGACCTCTCCGGTCGCGCTGGAGACCATCAGGCCGATCAGCCCCATGAACAGCGTCGCCGGCAGGATCGAGTTGGCATAGATCGCCACCTGCCGTCCCGGGCCGACCCTGTGCTGCAATTCGCGCGAATAGTCGGACACGTTCAGCATCATTGTCGAATAGACGCCCAGGAACAGCATCGTGGCCCCCCAGAAGGGCGCGCCCCAGGTGCCCTCGGCCTGGATCAGGTTGGTGCTGATCTGGTCGCCGTAACGGCTGATCACAGAAAAGAACATGTAGACCAGCGCGCCGATGATGAAGACCGCGCCGATGTTCTCCAGCCACTTGATGCCGTGAAAGCCCAGCACCGACAGGCCGATCTGCAGGAACTGGAAGCCGATGAAGAAGACCCAGATGTTGGAATAGCCGAACATGGTTTCCGCGACCAAGTTTAGCGCCCCCGCGCCGATCCAGCTCTGGAACCCGTACCACACGATCGCCGGGACCGAGCGCACCAGCGCCGGCAGCCGCGTGCCCGAAAACCCGTAGGCGGATCGCGCCTGCACCATGAAGGGGATGCCGTATTTATGGCCCGCGCGGCCGTTGATCATCAGCGCCACGCCGATCACCGTGCAGCCGATGGCGATGGCCAGCACGGTCTGGATCAGGTTCAGCGTGCCCACCAGTCCCGACCCGACCGTGAAGGTGCCGATGCTGACGCAGCCGCCCAGCCAGGCGAACAGGTAGGACCAGGGGTCCATGATGCGCACCTGCTGCGGGGCCAGCGATTCCTCTCCGAACTTCTTGTCATCCGCGCTCTGCGCCGCAAGCGGCGCGTGGTCCGCGGCCATTCCCGTATGGGTCATGTGTCAGACTCCCTGTCTGAGATGTGGCGGTTTTTCTTATTTTTGGATCGGCTGCGCATAGGCGCCGATCTTGGAGGTCCTCAGCCCGGCGCCCACCAGCGCCTCGGCGAATTTCGTGGCAACGGTCACGCCGTCGATGACCGGGATGCCGGTCTCCTCGCTCAGCCATTCGGTCAGGTCCGACATGCCGGCACAGCCGAGGACGACGGCCTCGCAACGGTCCTCCTCGATGGCGCGCAGGATCTCGGCCCGGACCAGTTGGCGGGCGTTCGAGCCGGGCTCCTCCAGCGCCAGAACCGGAATCGCGGCCGAACGCACCCTGCGGCACTGATGGTCGAGGCCGTATTTGCGCACCAGTTCCTCGATCACGGGGACAGATCGCGGCAGCGTCGTGACGATTGAAAACGACGTGGCGATCATGCTCGCGGCCTTTACGCCCGCCTCGCAGATGCCAAGCACCGGTCCGGTTGCCACCTCGCGGCAGGCGCCGATGGCCGGGTCGTCGAAACAGGCGACGACGATGGCATCCGCGCCCTGGGCCTCGGCCTGCTGCACCTCGCGCAGCAGGTGGGCGGCGGACATGACCTCGTCGTAATGGCCCTCGATGCTGGCGGGGGCGCCATGGGCGGTGCGGCCTTCGACCTCGACGCCGTGGGCGGCCACCGCGCGGGCCGAGGCGATGATCTTGTCGGTCATCGTCTGCGTGGAATTGGGGTTGATGACGACCAGTTTCATCAGTCTCTCCGTTCCTTGAGTCGGAACTTTGTTACCACTGATTGTTAACAATCCATAACCTTTATTTCCTGCCCATTCCTTGGGCGAAACAATGTTGCGGCGGCTTTCGGAAGATGCAATTTGGAAGGTATGGAAAAGCCCTTAGAAACGCTCATCGTCGACAGCATCCTGGACGCCATCGCCGACCAGCGGCTGCAGGCGGGGACCAAGCTGGGCGAACAGGCGCTGTCCGATCTTTTCGCCTGCAACCGGGTGCATGTGCGCCGGGCGCTGTCGATGCTGACGGCTTGGCAGGTGGTGGATCACCTGCCAAACCGGGGCGCCTATGTTGCCACCCCGACGCCCCAGGATGCGCGCGACGTCTTTCAGGCCCGCCGCGCGATCGAGACGACTATCTGCCGCAATGTCGTCCGCCTGGCCTCGGACCAGGACATCGCGGCACTGCACCAGCACCTGGCGCAGGAGGATGCGGCGCGGGGGCAGGACAACCGCCCGACCAAGATCCGCCTGTCGCGCGGCTTTCACACGCTGCTGGCGCGGATCGGCGGCAATCCGGTCCTGGCGCGCTATCTGGACGAGCTGACGATGCGCAGTTCGCTGATCATCGGGCTTTACGCGACGGGGCCCGGGACGCTCTGTGCCGAGGACGAGCATGCCCGCATCGTCGCCGCTATCGAGGCGCGGGACGAGGCGCAGGCACTGGCGCTGCTGGACCAGCATCTGCGCCATATCGAGGCCGGCATCCGGTTCGACGACAAGCCTCCGTTGTCGGGGACGCTGTCCAAGGTGCTGGGACCGCGCTTCTAGCGGTTCAGGCCCACGCGTCGGGCGGCCGTCCGCTCCAGCATCTGGAAGCCTTCGTGGATCAGCACCGCGATGATGCCCACGACCATGCCGCCCTGCAGCACGAAGGCGGTGTTCGACGACAGAAGGCCCGCGATGATGACCTCGCCCAAGGTGCGGGCCGCCACGGTCGAGCCGATGGTGGCCGTACCAAGCGAGATCACCGCCGTCAGCCGCATGCCCGTCAGGATCACCGGCAGCGCCAGCGGCAGATCGACCTGCCACAGCCGCTGCCACGGGGTCAGGCCCATGCCGCGCGCAGCCTCGGCCACGTTCGGGGGCTGGCCGGTCAGGCCCGCCAGCGTGTTCTCGAACACCGGCAGCAGCCCATAGAGGAACAGCGCGACCAGGGTGGGCCCCGCACCGAAGCCCATGATCGGCACCGCCAGCGCCAGCACGGCGACAGGCGGAAAGGTCTGCCCGACCGAGGTGACGGTACGTGCCAGCGGCAGGAACTCGCGTCCGGCGGGCCGGGTGACCAGCACCGCCAGCACCAGCGCCACCGCGGTCGAGGCCGCCACCGCCAGCCCCACCAGCACCAGATGCGACAGCGTCAGCGACAGCAGCGAGGTCTGGGTATAGATGGCTGGCGCGTTGTTGCGGGTCACGGGCTGGAACAGCCAGGCAAAGCTGTCCGGACTGGCCAGAAAGACCAGCAGGAACAGCCCGGCCGCCGCCAGCAGGACCCGTCCGGTCATTCGGCGGCCCGGGCCAGGGGTGCGGCCTGCGCCCGCAGCGCGGCCAGCGTCACGACGCCGCCGCCTTCCAGGGGCAGGGCGTCGCGGCCGCTCCACAGGCATTCGGCCAGGGCGTCGCGCAGGCTGGCCTCGCGCGCGATGGGCAGGCCCTCAGCCTGGCCCTCGGTGGCGATGGCATGGGCGGGGGTCAGCGACAGCAGGTGAAAGGGCCGCTGGTCCAGCCCGATCAGGTCACGGACGAAGGGCGTGGCGGGGGCGGTCAGGATCTCGGCCGGCGGGGCGTACTGGACCAGCCGTCCCTTGTCCATGACCGCGATCCGGTCGCCCAGGGACACGGCCTCCTCCATGTCATGGGTGACCAGGATCAGCGTCGTTCCCAGCTGCCGCTGGATCTGGCGCAGGTCGTCCTGGGCCTTGGCACGGATCACCGGGTCCAGTGCGCCAAAGGGCTCGTCCATCAACAGCAGGTCCGGCTTGGCGGCCAGCGCCCGCGCGACGCCCACCCGCTGCTGCTGGCCCCCCGACAGCTCGTGCGGCATGCGGTCGCGAAAGGCGTCGGGGTCCAGCTGGAACAGCGACAGCAGCTCGTCCACGCGTTCGCGGATCTGCCCGGCGGTCCAGCCCAGCAGCCGGGGCACGGTGGCGATGTTCTGGCCGACGGTGCGGTGGGGGAACAGCCCGTGGCCCTGAATCGCATAGCCGATGCGGCGGCGCAGCAGGTAGCCGGGCAGCGCATGCGTGTCCTGCCCGTCGATCAACACCTGGCCGCTGGTCGGTTCCACCAGCCGGTTGATCATGCGCAGCAGCGTGGTCTTGCCCGAGCCCGAGGTCCCGACCAGCGCCGCGATCTGGCCGCGTTCGACCGTCAGGCTGACATTGTCCACCGCCGCCGTGCCGTCATATATCTTTGTCAGATTGCGGATCTCGATCATGGGCGGTCTCCTTTCGGGCGGCGCGAGGCGGCCTCGACCAGCAGGTCCATGGCGATGCCCGCAACCAGGGCCAGCGCGATGGTGGGCAGGGCCCCCAGAAGAACCAGATCCATGGCCGTCTGGTTCAACCCCTGAAAGACAAAGGTGCCAAAGCCGCCGCCGCC
The DNA here is from genome assembly GCF_055635455.1 of Paracoccus sp. KKT209. The sequence continues at coordinate 3,152,743 of NZ_CM145758.1, read as the reverse complement.
GATCAAGCCGGCGATCACCGCCAGCCCGATGTTCTGGACCAGCACGATTCGCACCGCCGCCAGCAGCACCGGCAGCGCCAGCGGCACCAGCACCTGCGCCAGAACCTGGACGCGGGTCAGGCCGAGGCCCGTCGCGGCCTCCTGCGTGGTAGGGCTGACGCCCATGAGGCCGGTCAGCGTGTTCGACACGACCGGCAGCAGCGAATAGAGAAACAGCGCCACCAATGCGGGAAAGACGCCGATGCCCGACACGCCGGCCTGCGCGGCCCCCGGGACGGTGGCCGCGATCCAGCCGAAGATCGGGATCATGATGCCGAACAGCGCCAGCGACGGGATCGTCTGCAGCACGTTCAGGACAGACAGGACCGGGCGCCGCAGCGCGGGCGACTGGTGGATGCCGACGCCGAGCGGCAGGCCCACCGCCAGCGCCAGCCCAAGCGAGCCGAAGGCCAACAGCAGATGCGCCTGCGCCTCGCGCAGAAAGCTGTCCCGTCGCACCGCGTATTCGCGCATCACCGACACGCCCTCCAGCGCGCCCGAGGCCAGCAGCCCCACGACCAGCGCCAAGGCCCCGCCCAGCAGCATCCAGCGCAGGATCAGCGAGGGACGCAGCCGCGCCAGCGCATCGGCCAGCATCAGGGCAAAACCCAGCAGCAGCAGCCAGAAGCCGGTGGCGGGGGCGACGCGCGCCAAGGTATTGTCAGGGGGCGTCAGATAGGTCGCGGCGGCGCCAAGCGACAGCAGAACCGCCACCACAGCCGCCAACGCCAAGACCAGGCGCAATGACGCGCGCCAATGCAGGCAACCGGCCAGCAGGATCGCCGCCAGGGCCGCCGTCAACGGCCAACCCGCAGGCAGGGCGCCGGCAAGCGTGATCCCTTCGCCCGGAACGATGCGGTTCGGCTTGAACTGCACCAGCGGCAGGACCAGACCCGCCAGCCCGATCAGGGCAAACAGCAGGCCGGGCCGGTCCAGCCGGGCGGTCATCAGTCGAGGAAACCGGCGGTCGTCAGAAAGTCGCGGGCCACGGCATCGGCGGGTTCGCCGCCGACCTGGATGCGGCCGTTCAGCTCCTGCAGGGTTTCCAGGTCAAGCGCCTGGAAGATCGGGGCCAGGACTTCGCGAATCTGGGGATGCGCCTCAAGGACCTCGGCCCGGACGATGGGGGCGGGCTGATAGACGGGCTGCACCCCCTTGTCATCCTCCATCACCACCAGGCCGGCGGGCGCAATGCCGCCATCGGTGCCATAGACCATGGCCGCGTTCACGCCCGAGGTCTGCTGCGCCGCCGCCGCGATCGTGGCCGCCGTGTCGCCGCCAGACAGCTGCACCAGCTGGTCGGGGCTCATGGCAAAGCCATAGGCCTCCTGAAAGGCGGGCAGGGCGGCGGCGGAGGTCACGAACTCGGTCGAGGCGGCCAGCTTGATGTCACCGCCCCCCGCGATCCATTCGCCCATCTCGCTCATCGTGGTCAGGTCGTTTTCCTGCGCCAGGTCCTGGCGCAGCGCGATGGCCCAGGTGTTGTTGGCCGGCGAAGGCTGCAGCCAGACGATGTCGTTCTGTTCCAGGTCCAGCTCGGCGACGCGGGCCAGTCCCGCCTCGGCGTCCTTCCAGACGTCGCTGTCGGCCTCGTTGAAGAAGAAGGCGCCGTTGGCGGTGTATTCGGGATAGATGTCGATCTGCCCCGAGGTGATCGCGTCGCGCATGATCGGCGTGCCGCCCAGCTGCAGGCGGTTCTGCACCGGCAGCCCGGCGTCCTCCAGCGCCATCAGGATGACATTGCCCAAAAGCCCCCCTTCGGTGTCGATCTTGGACGACACCGTGATGTCCTGTGCGGACGCGGCAGCAACGCCCAAGCCCAGGAACGCGGCTGCGGCAACAAGGGGGGTGATGGATGTCATGAAGGGTCTCTCCTGTCGCGGCGCGGAATGCGGCATGTTCGTGCGACCGGCGGCAAGGGCCGGCGCAATCCCGTAATGTCCGGATCGGGCAAAAGGTTCCCGAAGATGTTGCTGCCCCGTCGGGGGCGACGCAGCTTCAGCCGCCAAATCCGCTGCGGCTGCCGCCGAACCCCCCGCGAGAGGTCGCGGTGGCCCGCGTCATCGGCGCGCGGCCGGCGGTGGCGGCGGGGCGGGCAAAGTTCTGGCTGGCCATCTGGGCGCGCCCGGCATTGCTGCCGAAATTGGTGGTGCCGGTGGCATTGGTGAAGCCGCCCTGGGCATTGCGGTACATCGGCTGCGAGGCGGCCATGCCTCCGCCGGCGCGGCCCAGCATGTTGCCGATCAGATAGCCCGCCAGCAGCGGCATGAAGATGCCGCCCGAGCCGCCATTGCTGACCTGCTGTTCCTCGGAGCCGCAATTGCCCTCGCCGTGCTGCTCTTCGCAGACGGCCAGGCTGTCATAGCGGGGCGCGGCTTCGACATGCAGCTGTTCGGCCTCGGCAAAGGCCTGGTCGCATTCGGCCGGGGTGAACAGCCCGCCTTCGGTCGCGGCGGCCTGGCAGCTGGCCAGATCGGGAAAGGCCTGCGCCTCGACCTGTTCCTCGCGGCAGCCGGCGACGGTGAAGGCGGCGGCGCCGAGGATCGTCAGCGCGACGGTTCTGGAACGTTTTCTCATGCTCTCCTCCTTGGCACGGATCACTCCGCGATGAAATGCGGCTTGAAGCGCGACAGGTCCTGGGTGATGCGGCCGCGATCCTCGCGCAGGCCGATCCCCGCGCAGGACCGGCCCACGATCCAGGCGCCGACCACGGGCCGGAAGCCGTCGAACTCGGGCAGCCCGTGATAGGCCTGCACGATACGGGGATGATGGTCGTATTCTGTGTTGGGCGATGTTTCGGTCACCTCGCCGCCCTCGACGATGGCGACCGAGGCCCCCTCGCGCGAGAAGATCGGCTTGACTACATGGGCGGTGCGGAACTGACCCGCCACACGGTCGAAGGCCGCCGCGACCTCGGGCACGGCACGGCCCCCGCCGACCAGCGCATCGGCCACGTCATCGGCAAAGAAGGCCGGCAGCAGGTTCGGGTGGCCTGGGAACATGCGCCACAGCACCGGCAGCAGCCCCTTGTTCGACACGACGGCCTTCCATGCGGGCTCCAGGAACATGCAGCCCGACTTGGCGATATGGCGGGCGAAATCGTCCGCCAGAAGATCTTCCCAAGGGTACAGCTTGAACAGCGTGCCGATCACCCGGTCCTCGGCGTCCAGGAACTGCCCGTCCTTGCTGACGGCCAGCTTGTCCAGGTCGCTGTAATGCGCGCCCATCCCGGCCTCGCGCGCGGCCCAGGCCATCGATTCGACGGTGGCGTAATCCTCGGGGTTGTCGGCGACGGCGGTGAAATGGATGTCGGTGTTTTCAGGGAACAGTTCGCGGAAACGCTCGACCAGCGCCTCGTGGATGCCGTTGAACTGGTCGGCGCCCTGCGGCAGCACGCCCGCCTCCAACTGGTCCTCCAGCCACTGCCACTGAAATGCCGCGCTTTCATAGAGCGAGGTCGGCGTATCGGCGTTGTATTCCAGCAGCTTGGCCGGCCCCTTGCCGTCATAGGCCAGGTCCATGCGGCCATAGATCTCGGGCTCGTTGCGGGACCAGCTGTCGGCGATCAGGTCGAAATGGGCGGGCGGAATGCCCAGCTTGCCCATCAGCGCCTCGCTGGCGACGATCTCGTCCACGGCCTCGCGGGTCATGGCATGAAGGTCGGTGGCCGGGTCCTCGATATCGGTCTCGATCTGCTGCAACGTGAAGCGATAGGCCGAGGTTTCGTCCCAATAGGGCTCACCGTGCATATGGGCGAAGGTAAAGCCGACTTCGGCGGCCTTTTCGGCCAGATCGGGCCGCGGGGGGAGGGATATCTTCTGCATATCCCAGATGTAGGGGCTGCGCGGGGCAAGGACCAGTGCGTTTGCGCGGGTTTCGGACGCGGCAGGCCGCCTCAGTGCGGCGCCTGCCAACCGGTCCCGTCCCAGATGCCCCGCAGGGTCAGGTCCGCGTCCAGATGCACCAGATCGGCCGCGCGCCCCGACAGCAGCCGGCCCGTGGGCGCCCCCAGCAGGTCGGCGGGAATGCTGGTCGCCATGGCCAGGGCGCGGGCCGGTTCCGCCCCGGCCGCGACCACCGTCCGCATCGCCCGGTCCAGCCGCAGGTCCGCCCCGGCCAGGGTGCCGTCGGGCAGGGTCAGGCGCCCGTCGCGGCGCAGGATGCGGCGGCCCTGCAAATCGAACGCCTCCAGGTCGCTGCCCGCCACCGCCATGCAGTCGCTGACCAGGAACAGGCCCTTGGGCCGCGCCCGCAGCGCCACGGTCAGGGCGGCCGGGTCGACATGGATGCCATCGGCGATCAGCCCGGCATGGATCGTGCCCGCCAGCACCGTGCCCACCAGGCCCGGCTGGCGATGGCCCATCTGGCTCATGGCGTTGAAGAGATGCGTGGCGCAGCGCGCCCCGGCGGCAATGGCGTCCTGCGCCTGCGGGAGGGTGCAGTCGCTGTGCCCCAGGCTGACGATGACACCGGCGCGGGACAGGGCGGCGATCTGGTCGGGCGTCGCGGCGCCCGGTGCCAGCGTGACCATCAGCGCGGGCAGGCGGGCGGCGGCATCGACCAGCTGCGCCAGGTCATCCGCGGTCATCGGCCGGATCAGGGCCGGGTCATGGGCGCCTGCGCGGCGCGGGTCCAGATGCGGGCCTTCCAGGTGCAGGCCCAGAAATCCGGGGATGCAGGCGCGGGCGGCCTGGGCCCCGGCAGCCAGAACCTGCGCGGTCACCTGCGGCCGGTCGGTGATCAGGGTGGGCAGGACGCCGGCGCAACCCAGGCAGCGATGCGCGGCGCAGATGCGGGCCAGGGCGGCCGCGTCGGTTCCGGCGCCCACCATCAGCCCGCCGCCGCCATTCACCTGCAGATCGACAAAGCCCGGCGCGATGATGCCGGGCAGGGGGGGCAGATCGGCGGGGCGCGGGATCAGGTCCGCGATGCGGCCATCCTCGACCATCACGGCGCGGTCGCGGTGCAGGGTCTGGCCGTCAAAGACCTGATCCGCCGCCAGGACCTGCACGGTCATCGCGCGGCCCCTTCGCGCGCCAGGGCCAAGGCACCGTCCACGGCGCTGCCCTGTGCCGCCTGGATGGGCCAGTCGCGGGCCAGGCGGCCGGCGTAGAAGGGGCCAAGGCCCCCCAGGCACACCACCGGCAGGCGCTGGCCGGCCTGAAGAACGCCCACGGCTTCGGATATCTGGCCGACCGCCGCGTCCAGGATCCCGGTCGCGGCGGGGTCGTCGGACTGGATCAGGCGCGGGGCCAGGGCGGCGAACTGGGCCGGGCTGGCGCGGGTGCCAAAGGCGATGATCCCCTCGAACCCGCCGAAGTCGTCGCGGATCCGGGCCAGCAGCGGGCTGTCGGGGGCAAAGCCGTCGCCCGCGCGCATGGCCAGCGCCAGAAGGCTGCGGCCCAGGACGGCGCCGCTGCCCTCGTCCCCCATCAGGAAGCCGCGCCCGCCATATTGGCGCAGCACCCCGTCGCGCTGCACCGCCAGGACCGATCCGGTGCCCATGGCGACCAGGATGCCGTCGCCCGGCCCCAAGGCGCCGCGCGCGGCGGTGACGGCATCGTTGACGACCCTGCTGCGGGCAAAGGGCAGGCGGGCCTGCAATGCCGCCGCGGCCGCGGCCATGCCGCCCCCCGCCAGACCCAGCACCGCGACCAGGTTGGCCGGCTGCGCGCCGGCCTGCCGCATGGCGGCGGTCGCGGCGTCCATGATGCTGGCCTCGGCCCCCGCAGGGTCCGAATTGATGTTGGCGGGCCCACCCTCGCCCTGGCCCAGCAGGCGGCCCGCCCCATCTGCGATGGCCGCCCGGCAGCCGGTGCCGCCCCCGTCGATTCCCAGATAAAGCACCATCGCGCCTCCTTCGGCCGCACCCAACGCGACTGGCCGGGAAATGAAAAGCCCCGACGCGCGGCATCCCGTTTGCGCCAAAGCCATGTTCCTGTATTGTTCATGGTGAAAGGAGGCGCGATGGACCCCGACGACACCGACCCGTTCCGGCTGATCCCGGCCCGCATCCACGAGGTTCAGGGCCAGGGCCGCCATGTCTTCGCGATCTTTCAGGCGGCCCGCCACGGGGGCCCCGTCTTCTGGATCAGGCCCCTGCGCAGCCGCTGGATGCCTTATCCGCGCGGCTTGCCCAAGGGCCTGCCGGGCCGGCTGCACCTGGTCCGCACCCGGTCGGAAACCGATCTTCTGTGGTCGGCCGAGGAAACCCTGCGTGCCGCCCCCACCGGCTTTGTCCTGGCCGAGCCGGACCGGCCCCTGTCCCTGACCGCCGGGCGACGCCTGCAGCTGGCGGCCGAGGCGGGCGGCACGACCGGGCTGATGCTGATCCGCGAAGGGGCGGGATCAAACGCCACCGAAAGCCGCTGGCATTGCGCGCCGGTGCCCGCCCCGCAGCGCGGCATGGCCACGCAGCGGTGGACCCTGGTCAAGAACAAGCGCGGGCTGCTGGGCGACTGGCTGCTGGACTGGTGCCCCCATGACGCCCGGCCGCGCCTTCTGGATGCCGGGGAGATGCCGGGGGTGGTGCTGAACCGGCTCTAGGCTTGGACGGGCTGCGACCATTCCAGGGGGGCGGGATCCTCGCGATGGGCAAAGCGCAGCAGGTGGCGTTCGACGACGTCGCGCAGCGGCTCCATCGCCGCGGGGTCGGAAGCCTCCAGCACCAGGTGCAGGCCCTGCGGCGCGACGGCGACCCGCGCCACGCCCATCTCGAAATGCAGCGCCGCGCGGTCATCCGCGGTCGTCACCTCGATCTTGTTGGCGAAGTGCTTGGACAGGGTGGCCAGCAGCGCAGCACCGCGTGCGGTCGGGAAATCGGCGGTCATCTGCATGAAATCATTCCTTCTTGGAGTGCGCTTGCCCGTCGGCTAAAATGGCATACGTCTTTTGTCAAGAAATCCGCACCATTTTCCGACAAAAATACATGGCCATTCTTTACCTCCGCCTTGCCCCGCGCTATGCCCCGCCCCATGCCGCGGTCGGTCCCGCGATCCCGGTCGTCACGAGGAAAGGATTTTGCCATGCGCCGCATCGCGCTGTCCGGCCTGCTGGCCGCCGCTCTCTGGTCCCCCGCCGGGGCCGAGGAGGTCACGATCGCCACTGCCCAGGGGCCCGTCGCGCTGCAGTCCCCCCCGCAGACGGTGGCGGTCTATGACATGGCGGCGCTGGACACGCTGACGGCGCTTGGGGTGATGCCGGCGGGCACGATCGACAATGTCATGGTGCCGGCGCTGCGCGATGCGGTGATCGATGTGCCCCATGTCGGCACGCTGTTCGAACCCGACTTAGAGGCGCTGGCCAATCTGGGGCCCGACCTGGTGATCGTGGGCGGCCGTTCCGCCCCGCAGCTGCAGGCGGTCGCTCAGGTCGCGCCGGCCATCGACATGACGCTCGGCATCGACCTGCTGACGGATGCCCCCGCCCGGATCGAGGCCTATGGCACGCTGTTCGGCAAGAAGGCCGAGGCCGAGGCCCTGACGGCCGACCTGGAGGCCAGGCTGGCGGCGCTGCGTGCGGCGGCCGACGGGCAGGGAACCGCGCTGATCGTGCTGACCAACGGGCCCAAGATGTCGGCCTATGGCAAGGATTCGCGCTTTGGCTGGATCTTCGGGGCAGCTGGCCTGGCCGAGGCGGTCGAGGGGCTGGACCAGGCCACCCATGGCCAGGGCATCAGCCATGAATTCATCGCCGAGGCCAATCCCGACTGGCTGCTGGTCGTCGATCGCGGCGCGGCCATCGGCGAGGACGGGCAGGGCGCCGAGGCCACGCTGCGTTCCCGCCTGGTCGAGGGCACGACAGCCTGGCAAAAGGGCCAGGTGATCTATCTGGACCCGGCCGCCGCCTATATCTCGGCCGGCGGCTACGGCGCGATGACGACGCTGCTGGACCAGCTGACCAAGGCGCTGTCCGACGCCCCCGCCAGCTGATGCGCCCCTTGCCCGCCCTGTCATCGGCGCTTGTCGCGCTGATGCTGGCCAGCCTGACCGTCGGCGCCGCGCAAGTCGACCTGCGCGGCATCTTCCACCATCCGCAGGCGCTGCTGGTGCTGCTGGAATCGCGGGTCCCGCGCACGATGGCCGTGGCGCTGACCGGCGCGGCACTTTCGGTGGCGGGCGTGCTGATCCAGGCGCTGGTCCGCAACCGCTTTGTCGGCCCCGACACCTCGGGCACGGCCGAGGGCGCGGCGCTCGGCCTGCTGGCCGTCACCATCCTCTGGCCCGAAAGCCCGCTGTGGCTGCGCATGATCGCGGCCAGCCTGTCGGCCATGGCCACCACCGCGCTGTTCCTGGCCGTCATTCGCCGCCTGCCCGTGCGCGAGGTGATGCTGGTCCCCATCGCGGGGCTGGTCCTGTCGGGCGTGCTGGGCTCGGTCGTGACCTTCATCGGCTGGCAGAGCGACCTGATGCAATACGTGGGCACCTGGCTGTTCAGCGGCGAATTCTCGGGCGTCATCTCGGGGCGATACGAGCTGTTGTGGATCGCGGCGGGGGCGGCGGGGCTGGCCTGGTTCTCGGCCGACCGCTTCGCGATCCTGGGCCTGGGCGATCAGGTGGCGACCGGGCTGGGCCTCTCCACCGCTGCGGTGATGCGGCTGGGGCTGGGGGTGGTGTCGGTGGTGACCGCGATGGTTGTGACCACGGTGGGCATGATCCCCTTTGTCGGGCTGGTCGTGCCGAACCTGGTGGCGCGGATCATGGGCGACAACCTGCGCGCCTCGCTGCCGGTGGTGGCGCTGGCGGGGGCGGTGCTGGTCCTGGCGTGCGACCTGGTCGGGCGGCTGGTCATCCGCCCCTACGAACTGCCCGCCGGGCTGATCCTGGGGATCGTCGGCGCCGGGCTGTTCCTGTGGCTGCTGCATCGGCGGCCCGCCCATGGATAGGCGCGCGGCCCTGATGCTGGCCGGGCTGGCGGCGATCCTTGCCGGGCTGTCGGCGCTGTGGATGTGGCAGGGCCTGGGCGGGGGCAACCGTGGTTTCATCATCGGACTGCGGGCCGGCAAGCTGGCCGCGCTGGTGATCGTGGCGGTCTCGATCGGGGTGGCGACGATCCTGTTCCAGACGGTGGCCGCGAACCGGGTGCTGACGCCATCGATCATGGGCTTTGACGCGCTCTACGTGCTGCTGCAGACGCTGCTGGTCATGACCTTGGGCGGTTCGGGCTATGTGGGCCTTCCCGCGGGGACCAGGTTCCTGGCCGAGATCGGCGTGATGAGCGCGCTGGCCGCGCTGCTGTTCGGGACGCTGCTGCTGCGCGGGGGGCGTGACGTGCCGCGGATGATCCTAACCGGCGTGATCCTGGGCGTGCTGTTCCGGTCCCTATCGGGCTTTCTGGGCCGGGTGCTGGACCCGAATGAGTTTTCGGTCGTGCAGGCGGTCAGCTTTGCCAGCTTCAACCGGGTCGACGTGACGCTGCTGCCGATCGCGGCGGTGATGGCGGCGGTGGCGGTGGCGGCGGCGCTGCGCCTGTCGGCGCAACTGGACGTGCTGGCGTTGGGGCGCGATGCGGCCGTGTCGCTTGGGCTGCGCCATCGGGCGGTGGTGGTGGGGGTCCTGGCACTGGTGGCGGTGCTGGTGTCGGTGTCGACCGCGCTGGTGGGTCCGGTGGCCTTCTTCGGGCTGATCGTGGCGGGGCTGGCGCATGGGCTGATGCGCACCGCCTCCCATGCCGTGCTGCTGCCGGCGGCGGGGCTGCTGGCGGCGATCCTGCTGGTTGGCGGGCAGTGGCTGTTTGAACGCCAGCTGGGCCAGGCCGCCACCCTGTCGGTCGTCGTCGAATTCGCGGGCGGCCTGTTCTTTCTGTACCTGCTGCTGAGGGGGCGCATCCGATGATCCAGATCGACGGGGTCGGCCACGCGATCGGCGGGACGCCGATCCTGCACGACATCACCACGACCCTGCCCAAGGGCCGCCTGACCGCGCTGATCGGCCCGAACGGCGCGGGGAAATCGACGCTGCTGCGGCTGATCGGGCGGCTGGAGCCGCTGCAGCAGGGCCGCATCACCGTGGCGGGCCATGACGTGACCACCACGCCCACCGACAGGCTGGCGCAGGTCATGGCGATCCTGGGCCAGCAGACCGCCATCGCCAGCCGCTTGCGCCTGTCGGAACTGGTGGGTTTTGGCCGCTGGCCCCATCACAAGGGTCGCCCGGGCCCGCAGGACCGGGCGCTGGTCTGGCTGGCGCTCAAGGCGTTTTCGCTGACGGACCTGGCGGACCGCTTTCTGGACGAGGTGTCGGGCGGCCAGGCGCAGCGGGCGCATATCGCGATGGCCTGGGCGCAGGACACCGACTGGCTGCTGCTGGACGAGCCGCTGAACAACCTGGACATGGCCCATGCCCGGTCCCTGATGTCCCGGCTGCGCGGGCTGGTCGACCAGGGCGGGCGCAGCGTGGCGATGGTCGTCCACGAGATCAACTATGCCGCGGCCTGGGCCGACCACGTGATCGCGATGAAGGACGGGCGCGTGGTGGCCGAAGGTCCCCCCGACGCGGTCCTGACCGAGGATCTTCTGTCGCGGATCTATGAGACATCCATCCGGATCGGCCGGCATCAGGGCCGGCCGCTGGTCCTGCACCACGTCTGACGGCAGACAGGGGCCGCTAGCGGATCGTGAAGGGCTGCTGGAAGGTATAGCTGGGATCGGTCAGCGCCGCCGGCGCGGCCGGACAGCTGCGCACGCGCTGGATACCCCGCAGCACCTGCGCATCGACCCGCGCATCCCCCGTCCCGCCGGCCAGCGCCGCCCCCTGCACCCGCCCGTCGCGCCCGACCGAGATATTCACCGCGACCCGCCCGCCGCGACCGCCCGACACGCGCGACAGCTGCCGGGCAAGGCAGGTCTGGATCTGCGCGCTCCATTGCGCAAGGGCGCTGGCGCGGGTGGCGGCACTGGCCCCCCCACTGCCACCGCCTGGACGGTCTGCCTGTGCCTGGCCCCCCTGTCCAGCCGCCTGCGCGGGCGGGGCGGCGGGCTTAGCGGAGGAGGTCGCCTGACGCTGCGGCTCGGGCTTGCGCGCCTGCGGCTCGGGCGCGCGCCGCTTGGGGCGGGGGTCGGGGCGGGCCGAGGCCTCCAGCGTCAGCGCGGGTTCGGTCTCGATCTGCGGCGGGGCGAATTCCTGCAGGTCGGGCAGGTCCAGCTGCGCGGGCGCGATCCGGGGCGGCGGCGGGGGTTCGGGCAGGTTGGGGCGGGCAAGGTCCGGTGCGGGCGCAATCATCTGCGGCTGCGGGACCGGCGTGACCTGTGTCAGATCGTCGGGCTGCGGCTGCGGCTGCGGCTGCGGCTCGGGCATCGGCTCGGGTTCGGCCAGGTCGGCCATCTCCTCGACCTCGGGCGGGGTTTCCCAGTCCGAGACCATCGCTCGGATCTCCTCGCCGCCCGCGGCCAAGGCGGCGGGAGGGGCCTCGGCCACCGCGCCCTTCTGGACCTGGTCGGGCAGCAGGAAGGCCGCCGCCGAGACATGCAGCGCAGCCGCGATGGTGAAGAAGCCGGCGGTTTCCAGCGTGCGTCGCGTCATCATCGGATCAGCCCCCGCTGACGACAAGCTGCGCGCCCGCGTCGGTGATCTGGCGCAGGCGTTTCAGATGACCCGCCAGCCCCGCGGCCGGGGTGGCGGCATCGGCGCGGATCTCGACCGGGCCGGTGCCCTCGCGGGCTGCGATCCGCTCCCAGACCGCCGCGCCCCGCGCGTCGTTCCAGGCCAAATCGCCCTCGGCCGAGACATAAAGCACGTCGCGCGCTGCGGCGGGGGTGTCCGAGCGGCTGTCGGGCGGCGTCAGCGGAAAGGGCGTCGAGGGCGCGATCTGCGCCGTCAGCAGGAAGAAGATCAGCAGCAGGAAGACGACATTGATCATCGGGATGATCGATTCGCCGCGGGGCTTGCGGGGGGGCATGTCGATGCGCATGGGCCTATTCGATCAGGATGAGGTTGGTGACGCCGCCGTCGCGCAGCAGGTCCATGACGGTGACAAGCCGCTGCAGCGGCGCACCCTCACGCGGGCGCAGGATCACGGCGGCGCCGGCGTCGGGCAGAAGCTGCGCCACCTGGGCGGCCAGCTGCCCTTCGGACGCGGGCTGGCCGTTCACCAGGACCGCGTCGGGCGTCACGTCGACCAGGCGCGGCGCGCCTTGCCATTCGCTGCCGGCCCCCTCGGCGCCGCCTGCGATGGGCAAAACCGCATCGGTCCCGAAGCGCGAGGCCAGCATGAAGAAGATCAGCAGCAGAAAGACCACGTCGATCATCGGCGTCAGCGACATCCGCCGGGGATGGCGCGGCGGCCCCAGGTCAAAGCCGCCCTGGCCGCGGGCGCCGCTGCTCATTCCGCGGCCTCGACCAGTCGGGCGCGGGCGGCGGGACGGTCGCCGGACGTGACAAAGACGCGGGTCGCCAGATCCTCCAGATCGGCCTGCAGGCGGTCGGCGATGCTCTCGAACCAGGACAGCGCCACGCCGGCGGGAATGGCGACCGCCATGCCCGCCGCGGTGGTCAGCAGCGCCACCCAGATCCCCCCGGCCAGGTCCGACGGATCCGCCTGGTTGCCCGAATTCTGCAGCACCTGGAAGGCGGCGATCATCCCCAGGACGGTGCCCAGAAGGCCCAGGAGCGGCGCAATGGTCGCGATCAGTTCCAGCGCGCGCAGTCCCTCGCGCGAGCGGTAAAGGACCTGGCGCGCGACCCGCGCCGTTTCCTCGCGCGCGGCCTGGTCGTCAAAGCGCGGGTCCAGAGAGGTGCCGATGGCGGCCTGCGCCACCCGCGCGCGGGCCGAGGGGCGGCCGCGGACCTGCTGGATCGCCTCGTGGCGGCGGCCCTGGGTCCACAGCTCGATCGCCCGTCGTGAATGGCGCCCGCCCCAGACCCCCAGCCGCCACAGCGATCCGACCTTCCACAGCACCACCGCCAAGGTGATGACCGACAGGGCCGCGATCAGCCACATCGTCCAGCCGCCGTCGCGGATCATTGCGAACAGCGGCAGGGCCGCCAGCATGTTGCCAAGTTCAGTCATGGTCGGGTTCCTTGCGCGTGGCGGTCCAGTAGACCGCAAGATGGGGGTCGGGCGCGCCGGGCGCGGCACCGGCATCCAGCGCGGCCTTCAGCGGCGCCAGGGCGGATCGTTCGGTGGCAAACCACAGGGCCTGCGCCTCTGTCCCCTGGGCCGACAGCCGTGCGGCCAGCGCGGCCTCGCCCTGCGGCGCGTGCTGCAGGCCAAGGCCCGGATGCGCGGGCAGCGGATAATCGGCGGTTCGCCCGAACAGATGGCATTCGATCCGGGCCTGCGGGTCCTGCGCTGCAATGATACGCGCCAGGGCGGGATAGGCGGTCTCGTCCCCGCCGATCAGCAGGCGCGCGGCGCGGGGGATGCCGCCGCCCCCGGGACCGGTCAGGCCGATCGCCGCGCCTTGGGCTGCCTTGCAGGCGAAGGCCGCGACCCGGCCGCCCGGATGCAGGAAAACGTCGGCCTCCATCCAGCCGGCGGCTGCATCGATGGCGCGGACGGTATAGACCGGCCGGTGCAGCGCATCCTGGCCCTGCGGCCAGACCGTCTGGCCCCGCGCGCCGATCACCGGCCAGACTGGCGCCCGCCCCGCATCGGGCTGCAGGACCAGCCGGAAATGGATCAGCTGCCGCGAAAAGCGGTCCAGGTCCGGGGCCTCGATCCGCAGGCGCAGGAAATCGGCCGTCAGCCGGGTCACGCGGGACAGCCGCGCCAGGCTGAAGTTCGGCGGCGGCGCCCCTTCCCGGTCCAGCCGCGACCAGTCGGGCGCAAGTCCCGGAAAGGCCGCCGCCAAGTCCGCCGTCCAGCCGTCGCGCAGCACCTCCAGCCGGGCGCGGCTTTCGGCGCGGACATAGAGGATGCTGCCCAACGGACCCATCCGCGCGCCGAACTCTCCGTCCTCCAGCTTGCACCAGGCAGAGCGGCCGTGTCCGTTGTGCAGTTCCAGCCCGCGCTGCTGCGCCAGGTCGGCCACCAGCGCCGCCAGCCGGGGAAAGCCCAGTTCGGGGGCTGCGGCCTCGGTCTGGAAGGGGGGCAGGGGATCATGCCTCATAGGGGTCCCCGACTGCGAGGCCCGGCGCCTCCATATGCAGATAGGAGGGCCCGCTGTCCTGACCCCGTGCGGGGGCAGCAAGTGGTGTCGTTCCAAGAAGCACGGCGAAGACCGTCAGTTGTTGCGTATGGCCCGTTCCTCTGCACGCGAAAGGCGCTGGCAAGGGGGGTGTCCTGCGCCGCCTACGGAATCTGACTAAAGATGTCAAGAATAGCGTCCTGCTGCCCCCGCTGCTGCAGGGCGCGGCCGAGGCGCCCCTTGCGACGGCCGCGCCGCCGCGCCACAATCGGGCCATGACATTGCCCGCGATGATCCTGGCCGGAGGCCGCGCCACCCGGATGGGGGGTGCCGACAAGCCCCTGCTGATGCTGGGCGGCCGCCCCATCCTGTCGATCATCCTGGCGCGGCTGGCGCCCCAGGCCGGGCCGGTCGCGCTGAACGTGAATGGCGATGCGGCCCGCTATGGGGGCTTTGGCCTGCCCATCCGCGCCGACAGCCTGCCCGATCACCCCGGCCCGCTGGCCGGCATCCTGGCGGCACTGGATTGGGCGGCGGAGCTGGGCGCGCCGCATGTGCTGACGGTCGCGGGCGACACGCCGTCCTTCCCGGACGACCTGGCGCCCCGGCTGCTGGCGGCGCGCGGCCCCACCGGGCTGGCCCTGGCGGCCAGCGGCAGGCCGGACGATTCGCGCGACCATCCGACCTTTGGCCTCTGGCCCGTTGGGTTGCGCGACGACTTGGCCCTGACGCTGGGGCGCGGCGAGGGTCGCGTCCGCAGCTTTGCCGCGCGGCACCAGCCGGGGATCGCGGTCTGGGACGACCGGCCCTTCGACCCCTTCACCAACATCAACACCCCGGACGACCTGGCGCGGGCCGAGGCGCTGCTTGCCGCGCTTTGACCTGATCCTGATCCTCGATTGGTCGGCGGCAGACAGCCCCAGGCGCGGGGCCGATTCGATCTGGCTGGGCTCGGACCGGGACGCGGCCAGCAATCCCGACACCCGCAGGCGGGCCTGGAAGCAGCTGGGATGTGCCCTGTCGCGCGCGGGAAAACAGGGGCTGCGCGTGCTGGTGGGGGCGGATTTCGCCTTTGGCCATCCGGCCGGACTGGCGGCGGCGATCACCGGGCGCCCCGACGCGCTGGCGCTGTGGGATCACCTGGCCGGGCTGCACCAGGACGACGACCGCAACCGCAGCAACTATCGCGACCTGGCCGCCGCGATGAACCGTCAGCTGGGGCACCCCGTCTTCTGGGGCAACGGGCGCAAGGCGCAGATCCCCGACCTGCCGCGCCTGCGCCCGCCGCCCCATCCCGACCTGCCCGCGCATCGTGTAACCGAAACCGCACCGCCGGGCGGTGCCCCCCGAAATCGCCCTTTCAGCTGGCCGGGGCGGGCTGCGTCGGCGCCCAGAGCCTGACCGGCATCCCCTGGCTGAACCGGCTGCGCCAGCGTCCGGGCCGCGCCGTCTGGCCCTTCCAGCCCTGGGACCAGGCGCAGGTCGTGCTGGCCGAGGTCTATCCGTCGATGATCGCGCCCGAGCTGCGCGCGGCCCAGGGCTTTCCCTGCCGCGATGCCGCGCAGGTGACGGTGCTGGCGCAGGCGCTGCGGTATCTGGACGACCACGACCGGCTGGTGCCGATGCTGGCACCCGATCCGCGCATCACGGACCTGGCGGCCGAGGGGCAGATCCTGGGCTTTGGGCACGAGGTCGAGCTGCGCGCGGCCGCCCGCGCGGTGCTGCCCACCGGGCCCTAGCGCCGCGGCGGCGCGGTCGACCGACCGACGACCAGCTCGGCCTCCAGCAGCTCCTGCACCGGCGGGGCTTCGCCCCCTTCGATGCGGTCGATCAGCAGCGCCGCGCAGCGCTGTCCCGCCACCCGTACGGGGGAACGCATGCCGGTGAAGACCGGCACCGCCTCGCGGTTGGCGTAATAGGACAGGTCGTCGTCGAAACACAGCACCGACAGGTCAGCGCCCAGCACCATCTGCCGCTCCTCGGCGGCCTGCTGGACGCCGGCGGCGATCATCGTCGCCGCGCACAGGATCGCGGTCGGCGGCATCGCCCCCTCCAGCAGCCGCCGGGCATGGGCATAGCCATAGGCCGTCGTCATCTCGCCCGCGACCATGAGGCCCGGATCGGCCTCGACCCCCGCATCGCGCAGCGCCCGCAGATAGCCCTCGCGCCGGCGATGGGCAAAGTCCAGCCGCTCGTCCCCGTTCAGCAGCGCGATCCGGCGGTGGCCCAGTTGCAGCAGGAAGGCGGTCGCGCGTTCGAAGGCGCGCTGGTTGTTCACATCGACCCAGGAATAGGGCGCCTGATGGCCCGACACCCGGCCATGCACCACGAAGGGCAGGCCCATCTGCTGCAGCATGGCGGGGCGAGGGTCGTCATGGCCCGGAAACTGGACGATCACGCCGCCGACCAGCCCCTTGGATTTCAGCGCGCGATAGGCCTGCGCCTGGTCGTCATCCGCCACAAAGCTGAGGTTCAGGTCAAAGCGGCGGCGTGCGCATTCCTCGCCAACGCCGGCCAGGAAATCGGCATAGATCGGGTTCACGATCTCGTTCCGGCCGGTCATCGGGATCACGCAGCCGATCACGCTGGCGTGGCCGGTGGCCAGCGACCGGGCATGGGCATTGGGGCTGTAGCCGTGCTGCAGGGCGGCGGCGACCAGGCGGGCGCGGGTCTGTTCGTTCACCTCGGGATGGCCGTTCAGCGCGCGGCTGACGGTGGTGGGCGACATCCCCACCAGCTTGGCGAATTCCTTGAGCTTCATTCCTGCCCCTCCGGCGCGGCGCATTGTCGCGCAGGCCCCCGCGTGCCCTTCCATGCCGCGTCTGCGGCCGCATGGCAACCGGCCGGGCCTCACATCCGGCGGGCTTTGTCCGTTACTTCAAAATGACAATGCCAGTGGCGCAAGGGCGGCAACTTCTTCCCACGGCGCGCGTGTCTGGGCCAAACAGCAGGAGACAGACGGTGACCGACCTTTCCCTTGGCAGCCTTGCCGACCCCGCCCCGGTGCGCCGGCCCCTCCGGGTCCGCGCATCGTTGCGGATCATCAACAACAGCTAGAGGGGCCCGCCATGATGCTGCTGCACGACCGACTGTCCCGACGGTTTCTGGAAACGGCCTCGCGCATCCGCCGCGGCACGCTGATCGTCACAACGCCCGAAGGCGTCGTCCACGGCTTTGGCGGGCACGCGCCCGGGCCCGATGCCCGGCTGGTCGTCCGGGACTGGTGCATGGTTCCCGCGCTGGCCCTCCGAGGTGACATCGGCCTTCGCGACGCCTGTCGCACGGGCTGGTGCGACACGCCCGACCGAAAGGCCCTGTCGGCGCTGGCCGTGCTGAACGCGGACCTGCTGGGCCGGGACGTTTCAGGACAAGGGCTGCAGATGCTGGCGCTGCGGGTGCTTGACGCTTTGAACCGCAGGATCGACGCCACGGCCGCGCCGCGCCGCGCCGGAGCGCGCCCCGGCGTCTGCCTGCCCTGTTCGGACGCCCGCAGGGCCTGTAGTGCAGCATCCATCCGGCCGACCGCTGACGGCGCAGCCTGGGCGAAAGCCGCCGGGTGAACAGCCGCCCGCTGAGCGACCCCAAAGGGGGCTGGACGCGGCCACCCCGGGCCTCCACCTTCGGCAGCGGCCCATCACGCGGCAAAGCCGAAAAGGAATGACCCATGTCCAACCGCAGCCTTGCCCTCCTGGTCCTGCTGGCCGCCGTGGCCTTTGCGGCCTCGCCGGTGATCTTTCCGGGCTTTGCGGGATACGAGCCCGACCAGTTCCCGATCCCCCAGCAGGATCCGCCCGTCCAGCCGGCGGGCTGGGCCTTTTCCATCTGGGGGGTGATCTATGCCTGGCTGATCTTGGGCGCGGGCTACGGGCTGTGGAAACGGCCCAAGGCGCCGGACTGGCGGCCGATGCGCCCCTGGCTGCTGGCCAGCCTGGCCATCGGCTTTTTCTGGATCCCCATCGCCAACCGGATGCCGGGGCTGGCCACGCTGATGATCCTGGCGATGCTGGCCACCGCCCTGATGGCGCTGCTGCGCTGCGGGCGGGATGATTCGTGGCTGCAGGCGCGGCCGGTGGGGCTCTATGCGGGCTGGCTGACGGCGGCCTCGGGCGTGTCGGTGGGCATCTGGCTGGGGGGACATGGCTGGCTGTCGGCGCAGGTGGCGGCGATCCTCTGCCTGCTGGCGGTCTGCGCCATCGCCTTGACGGTGCAGGGCCTCAGGCCCCGGGAATGGGGATATCCGGCGGCGGTCATCTGGGCGCTGCTGGGCGTCATCGCGGCCAATCTGGGCGCGGGCAACTGGATCGTGGTGATCCTGGCGGGCCTGGGCGCGGCTGCGCTGGCGGGTCGCATCTGGACAAGCCGCCGCAGCGTCTAGCATAGTTCGGACTCATTCCGGAGGTTGCACGATGAAACGTCGCGTTTTCCTGTCGCTCGCCACCGCGATCTCGGCCCTGGGCCTGGCCCCGGCCCGGGCACAGGGCCCTGCACCCAGCTTCACCTTCCCCTCGATCGACGGCGGGGAATACGACACCGCCGACTGGCGCGGGCGGCCGGTGCTGGTCGTCAACACAGCCTCGCTCTGCGGCTTTTCGGGCCAGCTGCGCGACATGCAGGCCCTGCACGAGACGCATGAAGGGCGCGGCCTGGTCGTCCTGGCGGTCCCCTCGAACGACTTCCGCCAGGAACTGGCCACCGGCAAGGAGGTCAGCGAATACTGCCAGCTGGAATATGGCATCACCCTGCCGATGACCGACATCCTGCCGGTCGCCAGGGGCGAGGTGCATCCCTTCTATGCCTGGGTGCGCCAGCAGACGGGCTTTGTCCCGCAGTGGAACTTCAACAAGGTGCTCTTGGGGCCGGACGGGCAGCTGCTGGGCAGCTGGGGCTCCTTCATCAAGCCCGGCGGCCGGCAGATCATGGGAACGGTTGCGCCCTATCTGTCGGCCTGAGGCCCGCCAAAGGGCCTTGGACCTACCAGGGCACGGGCTGGCCCTTCCAGTCCCAGAAGCTGCCCGTATCCTCGGGGCGCAGGCGGGCGACCACCTCCAGCAGCGCCGCGGCGCTGCGGTCCGGCGTGATGGTCGGATGGCGGGCGGCATATTTCGCCGTCAGGGGCGTCTGGACCGTGCCGGGATGCAGCGCGACCAGGATCGCGTAACGGTTCCTGCGGCGGTATTCGATGGCGGCGGTGCGGATGATCTGGTTCTGCGCCGCCTTGGCCGCGCGATAGCCGATCCATCCGCCCAACTGGTTGTCCCCGATCGACCCCACGCGCGCCGACAGCGACCCCATTACCGCCCGCCGGTCCCGTGCCAGCAATGGCGCAAAGGCGCGGATCGCCAGTGCCACGCCCGTGGCGTTCAGCGCGAATTGCGCCGCCATGGCGTCCGGATCGACGGCATCCAGCGTCTTTTCCGGCTGCCGCCCATCGATGACCAGCGCCCCTGTCGTGTTCAGGATCAGGTCGAAATCCTGGCCCTGCAGGCGCGCGGCATGATCCGCCACGCTGTCGGCCCGCGTCAGGTCCAACCCGTCGCCGCTGCGCGAAAGGCCGGTGACCCGGGCCCCCTGATCCGCCAGCCGCGCCGCCAGTGCCGCGCCGATCCCGCCCGAGGCGCCAAGGATCAGGGCGCGCATCAGGCAGCCCCCCTGAGGGCGGGGCAGGGGGACCTGATGGTGCGGAAAAGGTCGGGAAGGGTCGCTTGCATGGCGGTCCTTTCAGGATTTCAGCTGTTCATAGGCCGTCAGCGCCCGCGCCCGGCCTTCGGCCAGGGAAAGGGCGGGCAGGGCCCTGCGGCTCAGGTCGATGTTCCAGGACCGCGGCGCGGCGGCCGCGAAGTCCTGGGCACCGGGCGCATCGGGACGCATCCAGTGGTCCTGATAGCGCGCCTTGGGGTCGAACTTCTCGGCTTGGGTGTCGGGGTTGAAGATGCGGAAATAGGGCGAGGCATCCGGCCCGCAGCCCGCCACCCACTGCCAGTTCATCGCGTTCGACGCCGCGTCCCAATCCGTCAGGCAGCGCGCGAACCAGTCCAGCCCCAGCTTCCAGTCGGTCAGCAGGTGCTTGGTCAGATAGCTGGCCGTGATCATCCGCACGCGGTTGTGCATCTGGCCGGTGGCATACATCTCGCGCATGCCGGCATCGACGATCCTGACGCCGGTCTGGCCGCGCCGCCAGTCCTCGGCCGCCTCATTGTCGGGCTTCCAGGGAAAGCGGTTCCATTCCGGCCGCCAGCAGCTGGTGGGCATGTCGGGGCTGTCATGCAGCAACTCGCGCGCGAATTCTCGCCAGCACAGTTCGGACAGGAAATGATCGACGCCGCGTTCGCCCGACTGGAAGGCGGGCTGGCAGCGGGCCCAGATGCGGCGGGCGCTGATCTCTCCGACCGCCAGCGCATCCGACAGGCTGGAGGTGGCGCGGTCGCGTGCGGGCTGGTCCCGATGTTCCTTGTAGTCGGGCAGCGACCCTTCCAGAAAGGCCTCCAGCCGGGCATGGGCCTCGTCCTCTCCGGCGCAGATGTGGCGGGCCAGCACGTCCCAGCCCCGGTCCATCGCCGCCCGCCCCTCGGGCCAGTCGGTGCCGTCGCTGTCGGGCCAGGCATCGGGTGCGGTCAGCCGCGGCACCGCCAGCGGCGGCGCGATCGGGGTCTTGCGCAGCGCCTTCCAGAAGGGCGAGAACACCTTGTAGACACCGCCCGCCCCGGTCAGCACCGATCCGCGCGGCACCAGATCGGCCAGCGGATGCAGGTGCAGCCGCGCCCCCCCGCGCTCCACCGCCTCGGCCAGCCCGTCATCGCGGGCAAAGGGAAAGCCCTCGGTCGCGTGGACCGTTGTCGCGCCGGTCTGGCGGGTGATCTCCTCCAGCACCTCGGCCGGATGGCCCCGGCGGACGATCAGCCAGCTGCCCTGCCGGCGCAGGGAGGCCTCCAGCGACAGCAGGGACATGGCCTGCCGCTGCGCCGAGGCAGGATGGTCGCGCGCCTCGGCCGGGTCCAGGATCACCAGCGGGATCACCGCCCCCTGTTCCGCCGCCGCCACCAGAGCCGGATGGTCGTCCAGCCGCAAGACCCGCCTGAACCAGCAGATGACCGTCATCGCATTCTCCTCATTGCGCAGGGGACGACACGCGGCAGCGCCCCCGAAAGTTTCACCACGTCGGCAGGCTGCAACGGGATGCGCGGCATTGTCACACCCCGTGCGGGTGGTATAGCTGAAGCCCCGCCCGCTCCGAAGGCCCGCCGCCGCCGTGTCAGATCCTGCCCTCCGCCCTGGTTTCGTCTCGCTGGTCTCGGCCGGCCCGGGCGACCCTGACCTGCTGACGCTGAAGGCGGCCCGCCGCCTGGCCGAGGCGGATGTGGTGCTGTTCGACGACCTGGCCTCGGGGCCCGTCCTGGACCATGCCGCCCCCGAGGCCGAGCTGATCGCCGTGGGCAAGCGCGCCGGCCGCCCCTCGGCCCGGCAGGAGGTCGTGAACGAGCTGCTGGTCAGCCATGCCCGCGCCGGGCGCCGCGTCGTGCGCCTGAAATCGGGCGATGCCGGCATCTTCGGCCGCCTGGAGGAAGAGCTGGTGGCCCTGACCCGCGCCGCCATCCCCTTCGAGATCGTGCCCGGCGTCAGCTCCGCCAGCGCGGCGGCGGCGGCCATGGGCATGCCCCTGACCCGGCGCCTGACGGCCCGGCGCGTGCAGTTCGTGACCGGCGCCGACGTGACCGGGCAGCTGCCGCAGGACATCAACTGGGCGGCGCTGGCCGACCCGTCGGTGACCACCGTCGTCTTCATGGGCCAGCGCAGCTTTCCCAAGCTGGCCGAGGGGCTGGTGGCCTATGGCCTGCCCGGCACCACCCCGGCCCTTTTCGCCGAGGCGGTGGGGCATCCGACGCAGCGGCTGGTGCAGACGACCGTCGAGGGCCTGGCCCGGATGATGCGCGAGGGGCCGGCCAGCCAGCCGGGCCTGATCCTCTATGGACCGCTGGCCTTTCCCCCGCATCTGGGGTGACGCGCGGGCGCCCGGACGCGGCGCCTTTGCCTAAAATGCGGCTCAAGCAGTGGCTGGTCAGCGGGCGCCGTTAAGACCATCTTCAGACTTGCCCCCTGTCACCCGCCCTCCGCGGCTGCCCAATCAGAAACCCCATGATCGTGTATCGCCACGTGACCACCTTTGGTGTCGCGCAACAACGCTGGCTGTCCAAGATCACCGATCTCGAGGTTGTCGAGGCCGGGGGGCGGGCGGTGCTGGTCGCGGCGACCCATATCGGCGGCGGCGTCAGCAGCTATGCCCTGGGGGATGCCGACACGCCGATGAGCGCGCTGCGGACAAGGGCCTATCTTGACAGCCAGGGCTACCAGGGTCCGCCCGAGATCACGCATCTGACCTTGGACGGGCGCAGCACGATCCACGTGGGCCAGCTGGGCGGGGCCGCCGCCCTGGGCATCGACCTGCGCGTCGACAACGGCGCCCTGGCCCCCTTCGACAGCCTGTTCGGTCCCGGACTGGGCACGCGCATCACCGCCCTGGGCCAGGTCCAGACCGCCCAGGGCCCGGTCATCTATTCCGCGCATGCCGGCAGCCTGCAGCTGCAAAGTCACCGGCTGCAGGCCGATGGCAGCCTGGTCCAGGCAGGCCAGGCCATCCTGCCCGTCCCCGAAGGCACCAGCGGCGCCAGCCTGGACAAGATCATCCAGCTGACGGTGGACGGCCAGCGGGTGCTGGTGGCGATCTCGGGGCTTGGCAACTTCATCTCGACCCACCTGATTACCGACAGCGGCTGGCTGGGGCCGGGGGCGGTCCACCTCGCGGGGCAGGGATCGGGATATGACCTTCCCTCGGATGTCGAGGCGGTGCAGTTCGGGGGCGCCAGCTTTGTCATCCTGGCGGGCAGCGGTTCCAGTTCGCTGACCGTGTTCCGGGTGAACGCGGCGGGCAACCTGACAACCGTCGACCATGTCATCGACGAGGCCACGACCCGCTTTCGCGCGGGAACCGCGCTGGAGACCGCCGTGGTGAACGGCCGCGCCTTCGTCTTTGCCGGCGGCGCCGATGACGGCATCACGGTCTTCACCATGACGCCCGACGGCCGGCTGGTGCACCTGCTGACCATCGCCGACACGGATGCCATCACCCTGGCCGATGTCAGCGACATCGAGGCCAGGGTGCAGGACGACGTGATCACCCTCTTTGTCAGCTCTTCGACCGAGACGGGGGTGACTCAGCTGGTCTTCGACCCCGGCCAGATCGGCATGACGGCCATGGCCGGCACGGGCACGATGCGCGGCGGCGCGGGCAATGACATGCTGCGGGCGGGGGCCGGCACCACGCGGCTGGAGGGCGGGGCCGGCAACGACATCCTGATCGCGGGGGACAGCGCCGTCACGCTGTCGGGGGGCGAAGGCGCCGACATCTTCCTCCCCTCGCGCGGGGCGGGGCGCATCACCATCCTCGACTATGAGCATGGCGTCGACCGGCTGGACATGTCGATGCTGGGCAACATCCGCAGCATCTGGCAGCTGCGCTTCATCCCCACCAGCAATGGCGTCATGATCATCTATGGCGAGACGATCCTGGACATCTACAGCCGCGACGGCCGGTCGCTGGATGTGGGCGATTTCAGCAATGCGATGTTTCCGATCGCACATTATTCGCTGCCCGAGGTGGACCCGATCAGGATCTCCCCCGACAGCACCCCCTCTACCGAGCCGGCCTGGATCTTCGGCGGGGCGGGGGCCGACCGCCTGACCGGGACCGCGCGTCCCGAACTGGTCATGGCCGGCGCGGGCGACGACACGGTGTCGGGCGGGGGCGGCAACGACACGCTGCGCGGGGAGGGGGGCAACGACGTGCTGCGCGGCGGCGACGGCAACGACCGGCTCCATGGCGGACCGGGCCGCGACACGCTGTTTGGCGATGCGGGCAATGATCTGCTGGAGGGCGAGGACGACAACGACCTGCTCTATGGCGACGGGGGTGACGACACGCTGCGCGGCGGCGCGGGCAACGACCTGCTCTATGGGGGCCTGGGCAACGACCGGCTGGACGGCGGCAGCGGCAACGACGCCCTGTCGGGAGAGGGGGGCGACGACTGGCTGGAGGACCTGGCCGGCAACAACCGCCTGCTGGGCGGCGAGGGGAACGACACGCTGCTGGCGGGGGCCGGGGCGGATTACCTGGCCGGCGGCGCGGGTCGCGACAGCCTGCGCGGCGGCGCGGGCAATGACACCCTGCTGGGCGAGGACGGGGCGGACACGCTGTGGGGGGACCTGGGCGACGACCTGCTGGACGGGGGCGCCGACAACGACCAGCTTCGCGGCGGCGACGGCAGGGACAGGCTCTATGGCGGCAGCGGCAACGACCTTCTGGACGGCGGCGCCGGGGCGGACCTGATTTATGGCGACGCGGATGACGACCGCCTGTTCGGCGATCGCGGCAACGACACCCTCCACGGCGGCTTCGGCAACGATCTTCTGTCTGGCGGGGCGGAGAACGACCTCCTCTACGGAAACTCCGGCAGCGATACGCTCTACGCCGGCAGCGGCGACGACTTCCTGTTCGGCGGCTTCGACAACGACACCCTCTACGGAGACGAGGGCAACGACAGCCTTTATGGCGAAATCGGCAACGACCTGCTGTTCGGCGGCCTGGGCGACGATTACCTGTCGGGCGGGCGGGGGCATGACACGCTCTATGGCGGCGACGGCAATGACCGGCTGATCGCGCTGCACGGCAACAACCGCCTTTATGGAGAGGCCGGCAATGACCGTCTGATCGGGGGTTCGGGCCGTGACCGGCTGTCGGGGGGCGATGGCTGGGACCGGCTTTACGGCAACGACAGCAACGACATGCTGAACGGCGGCCGGGGCAATGACCGTCTCTATGGCGGGGCGCGGGACGACGTACTCATCGGCGGCTCGGGCAACGACCTTCTCTATGGCGGCACCGGCAATGACCGGCTCAGCAGCCGGTCGGGCCGAAACGCGATCTATGGAGAGGGGGGCAACGACCACCTGGTCGGCGGGTCCGACAGCGACACCCTGTCGGGCGGGCGCGGTCACGACCGGTTGGAGGGGGGCAAGGGCAATGACAGGGTGTCGGGCGGGATGGGCAATGACCGCATCTGGGGCGGGTGGGGCAATGACATGCTGAACGGCGGGTCCGGGGATGACCTGCTGGTCGGCGGCTGGGGCGCCGACCGGATGCAGGGCGGCACCGGCCGCGACATCTTCCGCTTCCAATCCGGGCGGGACAGCCGCATGGGCGCGCCCGACCTGATCCTCGACTTCACCCGCGGGCAGGACCGGCTGGACCTGGATGCGCTGAACGTCAGCTATGTCGGCCGGGGCGGGCATTCCGGCGCGCGCTCGGTCCGGTGGGACCATGTCGGCGACCAGACCCATGTTTTCGTGGACCTGGACGGCGACCGTCAGTCCGACATGCTGATCCGTCTCGACGGCACGCTGAAACTGTGGGGAAGCGACTTCCTGCTCTAGCCGGCCAGCCGGGCCACGGCCCAGGCTGCGGCCTCGGCAACCGTCGGGTCGGGGTCGCCGCGCAGCCCCGCCGCCACGCCGGCAAGGCTTGGGTCGCCTGAATTGCCGATCGCGTAAAGCACGTTGCGCACAAAGCGGTCCCGCCCGATCCGCTTGATGGGCGAGCCGGAAAACCGCGCCCGGAACCCCGCATCGTCCAAGGCCGCCAGCTCCGCCAGCGGCGGCGCCCCGATGATCCCGCGATAGCGCATCTCGGACCCGGCCTGGGCGAACTTGTTCCAGGGACAGACCGCCAGGCAATCGTCGCAGCCATAGATCCGGTTGCCCATCAGCGCCCGCAACTCCGGCTCCACCGGTCCCTTGTGCTCGATCGTCAGATAGGAAATGCAGCGCCGCGCATCCAGCTGATAGGGCGCGGGAAACGCCCTCGTCGGGCAGGCGTCCAGACAGGCCCGGCAGGACCCGCAATGGCTGACCTGCGGGCTGTCTTCGGGCAGCGGCATGGTGGTGAAGATCGCCCCCAGAAAGAACCAGCTGCCCAGGTCGCGCGACAGCAGGTTGGTGTGCTTGCCCTGCCAGCCCAGGCCCGCCGCCTGCGCCAGGGGCTTTTCCATCACCGGCGCGGTGTCGACAAAGACCTTGATCTGGTGCCCGGCCTCCGGTGCGGTCTCCAGCAGCCAGCGTCCCAGGCGCTTCAGCCGCTTCTTGACCAGGTCGTGGTAATCGCGCCCCTGCGCATAGACGCTGACGGCGGCATGGTCGCGCCGCTCTAGCACCTCCAGCGGATCGCCTTCGGGCGTGTACAGCTCGGCCAGCATCACCACCGACCGCGCCTCGGGCCACAGGGCCGCCGGATCGCCCCGCCAGCCCATGCGCTCGGCCATCCAGCCCATCTGCCCGTGCCGCCCCTCGGCAACAAAGGCCTCCAGCCGCGCGGACAGCTCGGGCACGCCCTCGGGCCGCATCACCCCCATGCCGGCAAATCCGACCGCGCGGGCCTCCTCGGCCAGTTCGGACTTCTTCGTGGCCCAAATCCCCCCTGGGGAATGGCCACCAGGCGACGGGGGACTGGCCCCCCCGCCCTCAGCCGAAGTCAAGCTCGGCATAATGCGGCGCCGGCTGGATGCCCGGCATCTGGTCCGCCAGCACCGACCGGAAGGCCGGGCGCGACTTGATCGTCGCATACCAGTCGCGCAGCATCTCCGACCGGTCCCAGTCCACATCCGAGATGTAGTCCAGGCAGGAAAAATGCGCCGCGGCGGTGAAATCGGCCAGGCTCAGCGTGTTGCCCGCCAGCCAGCGGCGCGTCTCCAGCAGCGTGCCCAGATAGTCGATATGCTCCTTGATGGCGCGCAGCCCGTCCTTGACCACCCGGCTGTCGGGATAGCCGGTGCGGGTGATCTTCTTCCACACCCGCTCGTTCATGATCGGCTGCGTCACCTCGGCGTGGAACTTGTCGTCGAACCAGGTGCAAAGCCTGCGCACCTCGTGCCGCTCCAGGGGCGTCTGCGGCATCAGCGACGGGGCGGGCACCGCCTCGTCCAGGTATTCGACGATGGCCTGGCTCTCGGCCAGCATGTTGCCGCGATAGCGCAGCACCGGCAGCTTGCCCGCCGGGTTGCGCCGCTTGAGGTCGGGCGGACCCTCCCAGTACCGCTCCTCGACCAGCTCGACCTCGATCTTCTTCTCGGCCAGCACCAGCCGCACCTTGCGGCAAAACGGGGACAGCGCGGTGTGGTACAGTCGCGTGGTCTGCGTGTTCGTGTTCATGGACTGCTCGAGACCCTTTTATTTTTGTCGCAACCCCTGCTTGATACGCCTCGCCCCCCGGGCTTTCAACAGCGCGGGCCTATTCGAAGCAGGCCGCGCGCCCATCCCGCGCAATCGTGGCCGCCCCGTCGGCGATTGCCCGCGACCGCCGGGACGCGGCGCCGGGGCTGCGGGTTCTGGGCGACGGCAGCACCGCCGCCAGCCGCGCGGCCTGGACGGGAGTCAGGCGGTCCGGGGTGGTGCCAAAGAACTCGCGCGCCGCCGCGCCCACACCAAAGATGCCCGGCCCGAATTCCGCCACGTTCAGATAGATCTCGAGGATGCGCCGCTTGGACCACAGCGCCTCGATCACCGGGGTCAGCGCGGTCTCGGCCGCCTTGCGGCCCCAGCTGCGGGCCTGCCACAGATAGGCGTTCTTGGCGGTCTGCTGCGTCAGGGTCGAGGCCCCGCGTCCCGATCCCGAGGCCACGACCTTGCGGATCTCGGCCATGTCGAAGCCCCAGTGCAGGCAGAAATTCGCATCCTCCGCAGCCACGACCGACCGGCGCATGACCGGCGCGATCTCCTTCAGCGGCACCCAGTCCCGCGACACCAGCTCGTGCTCGCGCGCAGCGCCCAGCATGGTCCAGGTCAGGGGCGGGTTCACGACCGCATAGATCGTCACCGACCCCGCCATCACCAGTGCCGCCCGCAGCAGCACGAAGCGCAGCCAGAACAGCAGCCACCCCCGCCACGGCAGGTGGGCCGGGACGGCTGGGGCATCGTCCACGGGGGGACGTCGGGTCAGAAGGCGCAGGATCATGGCCGCATGTCTCATGGCCCGCGCCGCTGCGTCAAGCGCGCGCCGGCGCCCGCCCTCAGGGCAGCCGCGAGGCGAAGACGTTCCAGTCGAAGCCGGACCGCGCGATCAGCCCCTTCATGTAATCCGACACAAGCCATTCGCGCCGGGGGGCGGGGCAGCGGGCCAACTGCGCCATGCACAGCGCGATCACGTCGCGATGCCGCTCCTGCGCGATGAACAACAGCAGCAGGTTTTCCAGCGCCGTCCGGTTCAGGCGGATCTCCAGCGACCGCAGCATCTGGGCCTCCGCCTCAGCCAGCTCTCCCAGCTGCCGCAGGTGCCGGCCGCGTTCGCAGTGATAGATGTGGCAGCCCTCGGTCCTCAGCTGGATCTCGGGGACCCGGCCCTTGACGAAGATCCCGCGCGTCAGCTTGCCCAGCTGCCCATTGGCCTGGATCGTCTCCAGCACGGCATGCCCGGCATAGGGATATTCCACGACCTGCGCCTGCGGATAGGCGGGGCGCACGCAGCGCTCCAGAAAGATCATGTCCTCGCGGCTGTGGGGATCGATCAGGATGATGGGTGGCTTCGACGACAGCGGCGTCTCGCTGATCTCGACATGCCGGAATGCCAGCCCCGCAAAGCGATCCGACCCGATGCTGGGATGGGCGCTGTTCTTGGGGGCCGAGGCGACGATTCGCGCATCAATGCAGCCGCCATAGTAAAGCGCGGCATAGGCCCCCAGGCTGGCGCCATAGGCAAAGACGTTCCGCCCGGCCGTGACCGGCGCGACGGCTGCGTGAAAATCCGCGACGCTCAGCCCCTGATACTGGGATTCCTTCTTTTGCGAGACATAGATGTTGTCAAAGCCCAGCTTCAGCGCGAAATCGGTGCCAAAGCCCCTTTCCTGAATTCCGAACGAGATGTTGTCGAAGGTGACCATCACCCCCCGCGACGGCTCGGCGCGGCGGTGAAGGGTGATCGCATACCAGTCGGTTCGCGCCAGGACCCGGGGCGCGCTGTCAGTGTCGGAATCGCTCATCTTCCCCTGCCACGAAGGACCGCCATGGATGGGTCAGCCGGCCGGTCCCATCCTGCCCACAGATGATCACCTGCGCTCCGGTTTCACAACCCGCGGGCGACGCCTGCCGCGCCCGATCGCCCATGACACGGCTATGGAATTGACCGGCCGGTGGCCCCGACTGTAACAATGGGGGCAGTGAATATGCCGACCCGCCTGGTCACCGGCTGCCCCGGGCCAGGCCAATGTCGCACCAGATAAGGGTCCTGCTGCGATGTCGGCACATGAACGCTATCTGTCACAGCGCCATTTCGGCTCGCTCGACGGGCTCCGGTGCCTCTGCATCGCGGCAGTCCTGTGGCACCACAGCCCCAGCCGGGAACTGGCCGGCGGCCTGCCGCTGGCGGATCGCGGCTTTGTCGGGGTCGATTTCTTCTTCGTCCTCAGCGGCTTTCTGATCACGACGCTGCTTGTGCGCGAACGCGACCGGACCGGGCGGATCTCGCTGGCGGGTTTCTACTGGCGGCGGGCGCTGCGGATCCTGCCGGCCTATCTGCTGCTGGTGACAGCGGTGTCCTCCTACTGGATCCTGCACAAGGGCCAGGACCAACTGATCGGGCTGCTGCCCTATTACTACCTCTTCCAGGCCAACTTCCTGCAGGAGCACGTGCCCCTGCTGTCGGTCACCTGGTCCCTGTCGATCGAGGAGCAGTACTACCTGATCTGGCCCCTGCTTCTGGTGCTGCTGCCGGCGCTGGCCGCGCCGCGCATGGCCGTCCTGGCGGCGGGCATCGCGCTCTGCCTGGCGGCGATGCTGGGCCTGGCCCAGCTGCTGGATCTGCCCCGGCTGGCCACGGCCCATGCGGTCTATGCGCTGCCGGGCATGTCCTACGCGGCCATCCTGTCAGGATCACTGCTGGCGGTCCTGCTGCATGATCCGCGCGGCTTTCGGGCACTGGCGAGCCTCTGCGCCTGGCGTCCCGCGCCCCTGGTCCTGCTGGCGCTGCTGCTGGTCTACCTGCAGGGGGCGCCGGTTGACCTGCGCGGCTGGCCGACCTTGGGGATGAACCTGCTGATGGCGCTGTGCATCGCCTCGCTGGTCATGCGCGAGGATCATCTGGCCCGCCCCCTGATGCGCTGGCGCCCCGTCGCCCGGATGGGAGAGATCAGCTATGGCATCTATCTCTATCACCTGATCGGGTTGCATGTGGCCCATCTGCTGGCGCCGCGGCTGGGCATGGCCGAGGCCGCGCAGGGCTGGCTGGTCAACGCGCTTTACATCGCGCTCTCGGTCCTGATGGCCGAGGCCAGCTTTCGCTGGTTCGAACGCCGGTTCCTGACTTGGAAGCATCCCGCCGCGACCGGGCTGGCCGGGCCCGCGGGCCTGTCACCGCCGCCCGCTCCGTCGCATCGCGAATCGTAACCCGCCGCCACGGCAGAAACCGCCCCGGCAGAAAGAAAAACGGCCCCGCAGGGGGCCGCTTTCTGTCTTACTCGGCCGGAACGGCGCTGGGCGCCTCGACCGCCGCGATGGGATGGGGCAGGTGGGCCAGCATCTCCTTGGGGCAGACCTGCAGGAAGTTCACCTTCTCGCGGTCCCAGTTCGACAGGATCTCATCGGCACGCCGCGAGCCGGTCTCGCGCAGATGGCGCTCGATCAGGCCCTTCAGCTGGCCCTCCCAGTGGTCCTGCGTGACCGCGCAGGTCACCAGCGTCTCGGCATTGATGTAATCGCGCGCCAGACCCTCGGGATCATAAAGATAGGCCATGCCCCCCGTCATGCCGGCGCCAAAGTTCGCGCCGATCCGTCCCAGGATCACCGCCACGCCGCCGGTCATGTATTCGCAGCCGTTGCTGCCGCAGCCCTCGATCACCACCGTGGCGCCGCTGTTGCGGACCCCGAACCGCTCGCCCGCGCGGCCTGCGGCGAAAAGATAGCCGTTCGTCGCGCCGTAAAGGACGGTGTTGCCGATGATCGTGTTGTCGGCCGCGACCAGCGGGCTGGCCATCGGCGGACGCACCACGATGGTGCCGCCCGACAAGCCCTTGCCTACATAGTCGTTGGCATCGCCCGAAACCTCGATCTTCAGCCCCGGTGCCGCGAATGCGCCAAGCGACTGCCCCGCGCTGCCGGTCAGGCGGACCGTCAGGTGGTCGGGCTGCAGGTTGTTCCGCATCCCGAACTTCTGCACGATCATGCTGGACGTCCGCGTGCCGACGGTCCGCTGCGTGTTCCGCACCGCATAGGACAGCTGCATCTTCTCGCCATCCTCGAAGAAGCGGGCGGCGTCCTTGACGATCTCCGCGTCCAGCGTGTCCAGCACCGCGTTGCGCGGCTTGGTGCGGTCATAGACGATCTTGTCCGCGCCATCGACCGTGATCAGCAGCGGGTTCAGGTCCAGGTCGTCCAGGTTTGCGGCACCGCGGCTGACCTGGGTCAGCAGGTCAGCGCGGCCGATGATCTCGTCCACGGACCGCGCCCCGATCGAGGCCAGGATCTCGCGCACCTCCTGCGCATAGAAGGTGATCAGGTTCACCACCTTGTCCGCCGATCCCGTGAACATGGCGCGCAGCTTCTCGTCCTGGGTGCAGACGCCCACCGGGCAGGTGTTCGACTGGCACTGGCGGACCATGATGCAGCCCATCGCGATCAGGGCGGCGGTGCCGATGCCGTATTCCTCGGCCCCCATCATCGCCGCCATGACGATGTCGCGTCCCGTGCGCAGGCCGCCGTCGGTGCGCAGCGTCACCCGCTCGCGCAGGCGGTTCATGGCCAGGACCTGATGCGCCTCGGTCAGGCCCATCTCCCAGGGCAGGCCCGCGAACTTGATGGACGTGGCGGGCGACGCGCCGGTGCCGCCGTTGTGGCCGCTGATCAGGATCACGTCGGCCTTGGCCTTGGCCACGCCCGCCGCGATCGTGCCGACGCCCGACGATGCCACCAGCTTCACGGTGATCTTGGCGCGCGGATTGATCTGCTTCAGGTCATAGATCAGCTGCGCCAGATCCTCGATGCTGTAGATATCGTGGTGCGGCGGAGGCGAAATCAGCGTCACGCCCGGCGTCGAGTGGCGCAGCCGCGCGATCAGCTGGGTGACCTTCATGCCGGGCAGCTGGCCGCCCTCGCCGGGCTTGGCGCCTTGGGCGACCTTGATCTCCAGCTCCTCGCAGGCGTTCAGGTATTCGGCGGTGACACCGAACCGGCCCGAGGCCACCTGCTTGATCTTGGCGCAAGGGTTGTCGCCATTGGGCAGCGGATGGCTGTGCGCCGGGTCCTCTCCGCCCTCGCCGCTGTCGGACTTGGCGCCGATGCGGTTCATCGCGATGTTCAGCGTCATATGCGCCTCGGGCGACAGTGCCCCCAGCGACATCCCCGGCGTGACGAAGCGCTTGCGGATCGAGGTGATCGATTCGACCTCCTCGATGGGCACGGCCTTGCCCAAGGGCTTGATGTCCAGCAGGTCGCGGATGTGGATCGGCGGGTTCGCCCGGATCGTCGCGCTGAACTGCTTCCAGACGTCATAGGACGCCTTTTCGCAGGCCACCTGCAGCAGCTTCATGGTGTTGGCTTCCCAAGCATGCTTCTCGCCCGAGCGGCGCAGCTTGTAGAAGCCGCCAACCGGCAGCAGCTCCACGGTCTCGGAATGGAAGGCGATCTGCTGCAGCCGCTCCAGCTTGCCCTGCAGCCCGTGCAGGCCGATGCCCGAGATGCGCGACTGCATGCCGGGGAAATATTCCGCGACCATGGCGCGCGACAGGCCCACCGCCTCGAAGTTCAGGCCACCCCGATAGGAGGACAGGACCGAGATCCCCATCTTGGCCATGATCTTCAGAAGGCCCGCGTCGATGGCGTCGCGATAGCGGCGCATGTTCTCGATCAGCGTGCCGGTCAGCAATCCGCGCTCGATCCGGTCGCTGATCGAATCCTGCGCCAGATAGGGGTTCACGGTCGTGGCCCCGCAGCCGATCAGCACCGCAAAGTAATGCGGGTCGATGCATTCGGCCGCGCGCACGTTGACGCTGCAGAAGGTCCGCAGCCCCTTGCGGGTCAGCCAGCTGTGCACCGCGCTGGTGGCCAGGATCATCGGCATGGCGACGCGGTCGCGGCCCTGGCCGTCATCGGTCAGGATCAGGTGGCCCGCACCCGATCGCACGGCATCCTCGGCCTCGGCGCGGATCCGCGCCAGGCCCTCGCCCAGGGCATCCGGGCCGGCATCGTCGGGGAAGGTGCAGTCGATGACCGTCACCGCCTCGCCGAACATCTTCATCATCTCGGCGAATTCGCCATTGGCGACAAAGGGGCTCTCCAGCACCAGGATCTCGGTCTGGGCGCTCGACTCGTCCAGCACGTTCTTGAGGTTGCCGAACCGCGTCTTCAGCGACATCACCCGCGTCTCGCGCAGGCTGTCGATCGGCGGATTGGTCACCTGGCTGAAGTTCTGGCGGAAGAAGTGGCTCATCGGCCGGTACTGGTTCGACAGGACCGCGGGCGGCGTGTCGTCGCCCATGGACGCGATGCCCTCCTTGCCGTCCTCGGCCATGGGGGCCAGGACATGCTCCAGCTCTTCCAGGGTGAAACCGGCGGCCGTCTGGCGGCGGCGCAGCTCGTCCCCTTCGAAGCGCACCGATTCGGGCAGGTCGCGCATGATGTGGTTCAGGTCGACGACCTTCTCGATCCACTCGCCAAAGGGCTGGCTGCCGGCCAGCCGGTCCTTGATCTCGGTGTCGTGGTAGAGCTTGCCCTCCCACATGTCGACGGCGATCATTTGGCCCGGCCCAAGCGCGCCCTTTTCGCGGACATTGGTCTCGTTCACCGGCACCATGCCGACCTCGGACCCCGCGATGACCAGGTTGTCGCCCGTCACGATATAGCGCATCGGCCGCAGCCCGTTGCGGTCCAGCCCGCCGCAGACCCACCGGCCGTCGGTCATGGCCAGCGCGGCAGGCCCGTCCCAAGGCTCCATCACGGCGTTGCAATAGGCGTACATGTCCGCCCAGGCCTTGGGCATGTCGGTGGTCGACTTGGACCAGCTTTCCGGGACCAGCATCGTCTTGGTCATCGGCGCGCTGCGCCCCGAGCGCACCAGAACCTCGAAGACCGCATCCAACGCCGCCGAATCCGACGATCCGGCGGGGACGATCGGCTTGATGTCCTCGGCCGCGTCGCCGAACGCGCTGGACGCCATGCGGATCTCGTGGCTGCGCAGCCAGTTCAGGTTGCCCTTCAGCGTGTTGATCTCGCCGTTATGGGCCAGCATGCGGAAGGGCTGGGCCAGCCACCACTGCGGGAAGGTGTTGGTGGAATAACGCTGGTGATAGATCGCAAAGGCGCTCTCGAAGCGGTCGTCCTTCAGGTCGGGATAGAATTCCGCCACCTGCTCGGCCAGCATCATGCCCTTGTAGATGATCGACCGGCAGGACAGCGAACAGAAGTACAGGTCGCGCACCTGGGCTGCGACCGCGGCCTTCTCGATGCGGCGGCGGATGATGTACAGTTCGCGCTCGAACCGGACCTGGTCGATGTCCTTCTCGCAGCGGATCAGGATCTGCTCGATCTCGGGACGGGTGGCATTGGCCTTTTCGCCCAGCACGGCGGTGTTCACCGGAACATGGCGCCAGCCATAGATGTAGTGGCCCATCCGCAGGACCTCGGATTCCACGATGGTCCGGCAGGCCTCCTGGGCGGCAAAGTTGGTGCGCGGCAGAAAGACCTGGCCCACGGCGATCAGCTTGCCCTGGTCGGGCTCGTGCCCGGTGCGGCGGATCTGGTCATAGAAGAAGGGGACAGGGATCTGCACATGGATGCCCGCGCCGTCGCCGGTCTTGCCGTCGGCATCCACCGCGCCGCGGTGCCAGATCGCCTTCAGCGCGTCGATGCCGTGCTGCACGACCCGGCGGCTGGCCTTGCCGTCCAGGTCCACCACGAAGCCGACGCCGCAGGAGGAATGCTCGTCCTCTTCGCGATACAGGCTGTGCTTGTCCATCCAGGCACGGCGGGCTTCTTCTTCAGCTTGCCAATCCATGGTCATGATGCGGCCCTTTCCTGCAGGATCTGCGTCAGCAATTGATCGCAGTCGAATTGTGGGGTGGTGCTGCCGAAACCGGCCTCGCCGTCAAAGCTGAACAGCACGGGGCTGTCGTTCGTCTCGCGCCGCGCGCCGGTCCAGTCGGTGGTCGTCTCGACCCCGCCGTAGAACCGGCCGAACTCGCGGCTGATATACTGGCTGCCCTTGCGCTCGATCAGGACCTCGCCGCCCTCGGTGCGGGTGGTCAGTTCGAACCGGGTTCGCTCCAGCGTCTGG
This sequence comes from Paracoccus sp. KKT209, assembly GCF_055635455.1. Next base: position 3,117,284 of record NZ_CM145758.1, on the reverse strand, counting down.
CCGTCGACCTCGACCGTCTCGCCGGTCAGGATGTCAAAGCCCTTCTGGTGCAGCCGCTCGCCGGTGCTGGACAGCGTCCAGAAGTCAAAGTCGTCGCGCCCCGTCTCCAGCAGGTCGCTGAAGCTGGCATGGTCCCGGGCCTCCTCGACCAGCGTGTCGCTGAGGCCGGCCATCGGGCTCTGGCTTTCAATCCAGCGGGTTTCCGCGTCGATGGTGGACAGGTGGAACAGCCCGTCCTGGCCAAAGACGGCGCTGCGCTGCCAGCCCTCGGGATCGGCCTCGCAGCGATAGTACTGGCTGACGGTGCAGCCGCGGTTCTGGACGGTGACCTCCAGCCGGCAGCCGCCGGGCGGGGTAAAGCTCGCGGCCTCGCCGGGGCGGGCGGTCAGGGTCCAGCCGGCGGCCAGCAGCGACACGGTCAGCATGGCTGACGTGATGGCGCGGCTGCTCTGCGGCCCGCGAACGGCTGCGGCAGGCAGCGCGCGTTGCCGGTGTACGCCCTGTGCACGCCCTGTGATCGGGTTGTGCCTCATCGGTGCGGCCCCTTATTCGGCGGCGATGCGGGCATCGCCCGTCAGGAAGGTGGCGATCGATTCGGCCGCCTCGCGCCCGTCGCGGATCGCCCAGACCACCAGGCTGGCGCCGCGCACGATGTCGCCCACCGCAAAGACGCCCGGCAGCGAGGTCTGGTGCGTCTGGAAGTTCGCCTTGATGGTGCCCCAGCGCGTGACCTCCAGCCCGTCCACGCCCCACAGCTTGGGCAGGTCCTCGGGCTCGAAGCCCAGGGCCTTGATGACCAGGTCGGCGGGTTCGTCGTAATCGGCGCCCTCGATCAGTTCGGGCGACTGGCGGCCGCTGACATCGGGCTGGCCCAGCCGCATCTTCTGGATGCTGACCGAGGCGATCTGGGTGACAGCGCGCACGGGCCCGTCCACGTCGACCTCCTGCTGGGCGGCAAAGTCGCCGGTCACGTGGCCAATGAACTTGGCGGGGCCGGAAAGCCAGACGAATTCGACGCCCTCTTCCTCGGCGTTCTGGACCTCGCGCTGGCTGCCCGGCATGTTGGCGCGGTCGCGGCGATAAAGGCACTTGACCGATTGCGCGCCTTGGCGGATCGCCGTGCGCACGCAGTCCATCGCCGTGTCGCCGCCGCCGATGACGACCACGCGCTTGCCCGCGGCGTTCAGCTCGCCATCCTCGAAATCGGGAACCTCGTCGCCCAGGTCGATCTTGTTGCTGGCGGTCAGATAATCGATGGCCCGTACCACGCCCCCGGCATCGGCATTGTCGATGTCCAGGTCGCGGGTCTTGTAGACGCCCGTGGCGATCAGCACCGCGTCATGCTTGCCGCGGATCGCGTCAAAGCTGATATCCTCGCCCACGTTGCAGTTCAGGACGAACTCGACCCCGCCATCGGCCAGCCACTGGTTGCGCCGCATGACGACGTCCTTTTCCAGCTTGAAGCCGGGGATGCCATAGGTCATCAGCCCGCCCGCCCGGTCATAGCGGTCATAGACGGTGACCTGGAATCCCTGCCGGCGCAGCATGTCCGCGGCGGCCAGCCCGCCGGGGCCCGCGCCGATGATGCCGACGGATTCGGCGCGTTCATGGGCGGGGCTGGCCGGCTTGACCCAGCCCTGTTCCCACGCCGTGTCGTTGATGTATTTCTCGATCGCGCCGATGGTGACGGTCTCGTGGCCCGACTGCTCGATCACGCAATTGCCTTCGCACAGCCGGTCCTGCGGGCAGATGCGGCCGCAGATCTCGGGGAAGGTATTGGTCAGCTGGCTGACCTGATAGGCCTCATGGAGGCGGCCTTCTGCGGTCAGGCGCAGCCAGTCGGGGATGTTGTTGTGCAGCGGGCAATGCGACTGGCAGTAGGGGACGCCGCACTGGCTGCAGCGCCCGGCCTGCTCGGCCGCCTTCTGGTCCGCGAACTGGCGATAGATCTCGTGGAAGTCCTCGCTGCGTTCCGCGGCCGAGCGTTTCTCGGGCATCTCGCGCGGGGTCGAGACGAACTTGAGCATCTTCTGCGTGGCCATGGCTGCGCTACCTTCCCTGAAAGGACTTCCGCACACCCAATAAACCAAGGACATTCCGATGAAAAGTCAGCATTGCTGACCTAATAGCAAGTTTTTCGCCTCTCACGCGGTGAATTTTTGGCCTGCAGCCAGTAAATCAGTCAGCATAGCTTACTTAAATGCTACAAGTGACAGTAAAACAAGGCTTCCGACCGTAATGCGCCACCAAGCGAACAGCGCGTAACCGTGCTGCGATACATATCCCAGCAACCAGCGCACCACGATGACGGCGGTGATCAGGGCGAAGATGAAGCCGATGACGATATTGCCCCAGGCTCCTCCGTCCAGGATGCCCTGATTCTTGTAGAGGTCATAGGCAAAGGCCCCCATCATCGTCGGCATCGCCAGGAAGAACGAGAATTCCGCCGCCGAGCGCTTGTCCGCCCCCAGAAGCAGCGCCCCCACGATCGTCGCGCCCGAGCGCGAGACGCCGGGGATCATCGCCAGGCACTGGATGAAGCCGATCTTGATCGCCATAGACAGCGGAAATTCCTCTGCCCGGTGATAGGCGGGCGTGGCGGTCCGGCGGTCGGCCCACAGCAGCACAAGGCCGCCGATGATCAGCATGACCGCGATCAGGATCGGCGTCTCGAACAGCACCGTCTTGATGAAGTCATGCGCCAGGACGCCGATCACCACCGCCGGCGCGAAGGCCAGAAGGACAGCCGCAATAAAGCGGCGGGCGACCGGGTCGTTCGGCGCGGTTGTCAGGATCTGCCAGATCCGGCTGGCATAGACACCCAGCACCGCCCCGATCGCGCCCAGCTGGATCATCACCTCGAAGGCGCGGCCCGGCGACTGGAAGCCCAGGAAATGGCCGGCCAGCAGCACATGGCCCGTCGATGACACCGGGATGAACTCGGTCAGGCCTTCCAGGATTCCCAGAAGGGCCGCGACGATTGTGTTGTGTTCCATTCAGTGACCGCGAAGGTTCTTTGCCGATTTCTTGATCGCGTCATACTGGCCCGACGGGCGGAAGCGCCACAGATAGTCGTCCAGAACCGCACTGGCCGCAGTCGGCTGCATGCCCAGGTCCTTGAAGCCGCGCGCCTTGGGGTCGACCACGTTGTCGCGGCGCAGCAGCGCAAGCTGGTCCCGGCTCAGCGCGCTGTTGGTGAACAGCCCGCCGGTCACCGTCTGCACCAGGTCCAGTGCCGAGGCCCCCAGGCGCGCGACGCCGAAGGGAAGGTTGACGACCGCCTTGCGCCGGTGGGTCGAGGCCAGCACCTGGTCCACGATCTGGCGCATGGTCAGGATCTCCGGGCCGCCCAGCTCGTAGATGCCCGGCTCGGCCGTGCCGTCGGCGCCCTTCACGGCGGCCATCGCGACATCCTCGACATAGACGGGCTGCATCCGGGTCCGCCCGCCTACGATCGGCAGGATCGGTCCCATCCGGGTCATCCCGGCAAAGCGGTTGTAGAAATTGTCGTCGGGCCCGAAGATGACCGAGGGCCGCAGCACAACAGCGTCGGGGCGATGGGCCAGGACGGCCGCCTCGCCGCGCGATTTGGCGGCGATGTAGTTGCTGCGCGATTTGGTGTCGATGCCCAGGCCCGAGATGTGGACGATGCGCGCCACGCCCAGTTCGGCCGAGAGGCGGGCGATGTGTTCGGCGCCTTCCTCGAAGACGGTCTTGAAGGTGCTCTTGCCCTGCGGGCTCAGGATGTTGACGCAGTTGACGACGGCATCCGCGCCGGTCATGGCCGCGCGGACCGAGGCCGCGTCGCGGATGTTGCACATGACTGGGGCCACCTGGCCCACGACGCCATAGGTGCGGGTGAACAGCGCCTCGTCGGGGCGGCGCACGGCGATCCGCACCCGCCAGCCGTCCTTGGCCATCAGCCGGGCCACATGCCGGCCGACAAAGCCCGAGCCACCAAAGATCGTGACCATTTTCGCCATGGGCGTCTCGCCTCCTTCGTGCCGAAATGTGCCGTGATCCTTACCCAAGCCACAGGTTCCGGGCAAGCCGCAGCAGGGTCGCAGGCCGGTCATCGCAGCCCGCCCGGCACCTTCGCGACAAGCTTTTTCAAAAACATTCGAAAAACATCTCGAACCCCATTGACGGCCCCCGCCACTGTCTTTAATCAGCCGCTCACACCACCTGCCCAGGTGGCGGAATTGGTAGACGCGCACGGTTCAGGTCCGTGTGCCGCAAGGCGTGGAGGTTCGAGTCCTCTCCTGGGCACCATAAAAAACCCCCGGAAACTTCGTGTTTCCGGGGGTTTTTTCATGTCGTCGGGGCGCAGGCGCCAGGGTTGCCCCTCAGGCCCCGCCGATGGGGGTGATGACCTTGCCGGTGCCGCCGCAGTCCGGACACTCCTCTCCCTCGACCCGGCCGCTGCCGTTGCACTTGCGGCAGACATTCTCGCCGGCTCCGGGCTGTCCGCCCGGCACGGTATCGGGATTTTCATTGTCGGTCATGGTCTGGCTCCTCTGGCAGATGCTTGGGCTCAGGGGCTCAACCTGATGCGCTGCCGGATGTTCCCGCAGCGCCCGCAAGCGCGCTTGCACGATGCCCCGGACATGCGCACCATGCCGGCGTCAGGACAGTTCCGGCGCCGCCGGGCATGGGGGAGGGTGACAATGACGCTGAACGACACGCAGGAGGCGCTGTGCGCCAAGGCGCCGGCCGATTTCTCGGACCTGTCGGCGGTGATCCTGAACTGCACGCTGAAGCGCGCCGACACGCCCTCTCATACCGCAAGGCTGCTGTCGGTCCCGGCCGAGATCATGCGCCGCAACGGCATCGCGGTCGAGGAGATCCGCCCGGTGACCCTGCCGATCGCCTTCGGCGTCCAGCCCGACATGCGCGAACAGGGCTGGCCGCAGGATGCCTGGCCCGAACTGTGGCAGAAGATTGCGGCCGCCCAGATCCTGATCATCGGCACGCCGATCTGGCTGGGCGAGGAAAGCTCGGTCTGCCGCCTGATGATCGAGCGGCTCTACGGCATGTCCGCCCTGCTGAACGACAAGGGCCAGAGCATCTTCTATGGCAAGGTCGGAGGCGCGGTGATCACCGGCAACGAGGATGGCATCAAGCATTGCGGGATGACCATCCTCTATGCGTTGCAGCACCTGGGATACACGATCCCGCCACAGGCCGACTGCGGATGGATCGGCGAGGCAGGGCCCGGCCCCAGCTATGGCGACGACGGCGCGGGGATCGAAAACGACTTCACCCAACGCAACACCACGATCATGACCTGGAACCTGATGCACATGGCGCGGATGCTGAAGGAGGCGAGCGGGCTGCCCAATCACGGCAACGACCGCAAGGCCTGGGCAGCCGGCTGCCGCTTCGACTATGAGAACCCGGAGCATCGCGCCTGAGCGGCAAACTGCCCATTAGGCATAAGCATACCCTCAAGCGGGACGGAAATCTGTAAAACTCATTTCATGAAAAAAATTCAACTAACGCAAAGGCGGCGGAGCCCTCATGAGCATGACATCGGTAGCAATTCTGTGCACGCCTCTCGCGAGGGCTGATCATCGCATAAAAGATGGCCCACTTGACAGTGGGCCATCTTCATCGTTCCCCAGATGGCGTGTTTCAACGCTGCGGTCCAGCATGTGAAGCAGCCGACCCGAGCTGAACGCCTGGTCGTGGTCCTCAACATCGAATGGTGAAAAGCTAGCTAGGTCATGTTGACCAATGGCGGAGCCAAAGGCGGATGGAGGTGATGTCAATGAAGCCCAAGAAGCTTTCGGTCGTCTTGTCGTTGCGTGTTGCGACGCGGCGTGCGTTCTTGAGCTTGTTGAAGCAGCGCTCAAGCTGGTTGCGCAGGCGATAGAGCGAACGGTCTACACTGACACGCTTTTGGCGAGACTTGCACATCGGGATGATCGGCAGGACATCGCGCTCTTTTGCGCGCCCTGTGGATCCTGGTCGTGAAGTGGAAGGTGGTCCAGAAAACGATCCGATGGATCGTTTTCCCACCGGACGCTCTTGAGCGCCCGAAACCCTGTCTCGGAGTCCCCCTTTAGCGCCCGCTGCCTGATGGTGGGCGCGGATCACGGTTGCTGTCGATCATTTGCAGGCTGCCTGGCACGGCCCCACTTTGGTTTAGGGCTTCCATGATGACCTCCCAGAGCCCGGCCAACGTCCAGCGCCGGAATTGCCGATAGACGCTCGACCATTTGCCGAACTCCCCGGGGAGATCGCGCCGTGGAGCCCCGGGTCGTGCGATCCAGAATAGGCCATCAAGAACGAGGCGGTGGTTGGTGGGTTCGCGTCCGTTCGCGGCGCGGACGGCGAGGATGACCCCCTCGAAGAAGGCCCATTCCTTGTCCGACATAAGTTCCAGTGCCAAGCTGGTCCCCATCGCAGATACCAGCGTGAATCTCGCCCAGAGCCTGATGTGAATCCCTCTTGTCACCACGACCTAGGCTCCAGACCCATTGATTTTACGCCCTTTGCGTGATTCAGGCCGCCGCAAGGAGACCTGATCGATGAGCAACCTGTTCTGGCTGACCGAGGCGCAGATGGCGCGCCTTCGCCCCTACTTCCCCAAGAGCCATGGCCGTCCCCGAGTTGACGATCTGCGGGTGCTGAGCGGCATTATCTTCATCAATCGCAATGGTTTGAGATGGTGCGATGCGCCGAGTGAATATGGACCTGCCAAGACGCTTTATAATCGCTGGAAGCGCTGGAGTGACAACGGGGTCTTCGCCCGGATCATGGTCGGCCTGGCCGCCGAGAGCACCGATCCGAAGACAATCATGATCGATGCAACCTATCTGAAGGCGCATCGCACGGCTTGCAGCCTGCGGGCCAAAAAGGGGGGCGCAGTCGCCAGATTGGTCGAACGAAAGGCGGCATGAACACCAAGCTGCACGCCGTCACCGATGCGAAAGGCAGACCTATCCGGTTCTTCATGTCGGCAGGACAGGTCAGCGACTACACCGGCGCAGCGGCGCTTCTGGACGGCCTGCCGCAGGCTGATTGGTTCTTGGCGGACCGAGGCTATGATGCTGACTGGCTGCGAAAAGCGTTGCAGGACAGAGGGATAAAAGCCTGTATCCCTAGCCGGAAGTTGCGCAAGAAAACCGTGAAATACGACAAGCGCCGCTACAGAAGGCGCAATCGCATCGAGATCATGTTCGGGCGGCTGAAAGACTGGAGACGTGTCGCCACGCGTTACGACAGGTGCCCGGAGACATACCTCTCCGCAATAGCATTGGCCGCAACCGTCCTATTTTGGCTGTGATCAAGAACGAGTCCTGAGCCTAGGGAAGTGGGGCCTTTGAATGAAATCCCAGCAAAGTTTGCGACACAGCCCGGCTGAGGTGCTTAGGGAGCACGAGCTGCTGATCCGGCAACGGACGCAAGCGATAAATGCCCTGCACAGACATATGGCCGAGTTGGGCGAAGGCGTTTCGCAGGCTGGTGCCACAAGTCTTGTCTATACCTACGGCGGTTGGTTCGATCGCCGTACGCAGTTCACCTTCGACCGATGTTTAGAGAGGGTGCTGCGTGGTCAGCTGTCAGGCCTACGGCCGCTGCCGTGGCGCGTGTTTGCCGGATCAGCGGATCACCCGGCGATGATGCTGCGAACTGCCTCGGCGGCGAGTGGTGCGACGCTGCGGCGAAACTCCTCGGGGTCCCATTCCGACAGCGACCCGGCGATGTGGATGGCGGCCACAGGCCGGCCATCGGCGCCGGGAATTGCCACCCCAAGCGCGACCTCACCCATCAGAATCTGTTCGAGGGCCAGCGCATGGCCAGCTTGGCGACACAACTCAATCTGTGCACGGATGGCGTGTGGATCGGTCAACGTCCGGGGCGTCAGCGGCCGGAGCTCGGCTTTGGCCAGAAGTGCATCGACCTCGTTTGATGGTAGCATCGCCATGACCGCCCATCCGCCGGAAGTGCATGTTATCGGCACGCTGTTGCCCACCAAGGTAGCAAAGAACGTCTCGCGCTTGCTCTGCAACCGGGCAGCATAGACCATCCGCTGGCCGTCGAACAGCGACAGGTCCACGCGTTCGCGCACATTGCGCCGCAACTCCAGCAGGATCGGGTTCGCGCGCCGTACCAGCGGGTTCAGCCGCAGATAGTCATGGGTCAGGTCCAGGATCGGCAGGTCCAGGCGAAAGCCGCGCCCCTCCTCGGCCGGGGTCAGATAGCCCAACTTGCGGAAGGTATGGACCAGTCGCTGCGCCGCGCTGCGCGTCAGCCCAGTGCGTGCGGCGATCTGTGCCAACGACAGCGCCCCGTCGGCACCCCGAAACGCCTCCAGAACGCTCATTCCGCGGGCAAGCGACTGAACAAACAAGACGTCCTCTGCCTGCAGGCCCTCCGAGGCGTGGTTTTTGCGCGGCATGCAATCTCCGACGTTGACAGGATGAATTATAGGTTAATAAACTCGCAGTACAATGCAACTGTATCGGATGGCAATACATTGCTGAGCGCAACCACTCGGGACCGGCCTCTGCGCATCGCCTTTGCAGGCTTTGTCCACGAGAGCAATTCATTCGCGCCCAGCCCCGCCGACATGGCGGCATTCGAACAGGGCGGGGGCTATCTGCCGCTGAGCCGAGGAGCCGAGATCCTGCAGCGTGCACGGGATGTAAATCTGCCCATCGCCGGCGCCATTTCGCATGGAGAACGGCAGGGCTGGGACATGGTGCCGCTGGTCTGGGCCGGGGCCGTGCCATCCGCTCCGCTGACGGCCGACTGCTATCGTACCCTCACGGACGAAATCGTTCAGGGCCTGCGCGAAGCGGGGCCGCTGGACGGCGTCTTTTTGGACCTGCACGGTGCAATGGTGGCCGACGGCACCCCCGATGGGGAAGGCATGCTGCTGGGCCGCGTGCGGCATGTCGTGGGCCCTGATATACCGGTGGTCGCGGCGCTGGACCTGCATGGCAACATCAGTAAGCGGATGGTGGACAGTGCCGACCTGATGGTGGGCTTTCGAACCTATCCACATGTCGACATGGCCCTGACGGGGCATCGCGCGGCGCAGCATCTGGACCGTCTGATGGACGGCGCGCCGAACGCTAAGGCGTTTCGGCAGCTGGATTTCCTGATCCCGATCGCGTGGCAGGCGACCGATGTCCAGCCTGCGATGGGGTTGTACGACATGCTCGCCGAATGCGACGACCAGGGCTGCGCATCGCTGTTCATGGGCTTTCCGGCAGCGGATGTCGTGGATTGCCGCCCCTCGGTCATCGCCTATGCCGATACACAGGCACAGGCCGACGCCGTGGCCGACCGCCTGTCAAAGGCGCTGCGCACCGCGGAGCCGGCTTTCCGCGGCACCTGTTTCACTCCCGCCGACGGCGTGGCCGACGCGATGCGCCGGGCAGCCGACAAGCCCGTGATTCTGGTCGATACGCAGGACAATCCTGGTGCGGGCGGCGATTCCGATACGACCGGGATGCTGCGCGCGTTGGTCCAGGCTGATGCACAGGACGCGGCCATCGGGCTGATCACGGACCCCGCCGTGGCGGCGGCGGCCCATGCCGCCGGGGTGGGCGCGACGGTTGATCTGTCGTTGGGCGGACGGTCCGGCATCAAGGGCGACGCGCCGTTCCAGGGTCGCTTCACAATCGACGCGCTGTCCGATGGATCCTGCCACGCCACAGGCCCCTATTATGGTGGCGCGCATCTGGCGCTTGGCCTGTCGGCCTGCCTGCGCATCGGGGGAGTGCGGGTCGCGGTCGCGTCCGAAAAGGCGCAGATGGCCGACCGGCAGATGTTCCGCTTCTTGGGTATCGTCCCCGAGGATCAGAAGATCCTGGTCGTCAAAAGCTCGAACCACTTCCGGGCCGATTTTGCCCCGATCGCGGCGGCGATCCTGACCTGCGCCGCGCCCGGGCCGATGCCCGTCAGCCCGGCCAGCCTGCCGTTCCGCCACCTTGCCCCCGGCATCCGCGTGGAGCCGGGCGGCGCCCCCTTTACACCCCCGCGCAAGGCTGACGCCAAGATCGGCCAGCGGACCCGTTCAACAGAGAGGACACCATGCTCAAGCAGATGACCGCCACCCTCTTGGCCTCGACCATGCTGACAGGCGCGGCCTGGGCCGAGACCACCATCAAGGCCGTGATGCATTCCGGCCTGCGCGTGCTGGACCCGGTGATCACCACGGCCCACATCACGCGCAACCACGCCTACATGATCTATGACGTGCTGATCGCGCAGGATTCGGAATTCCAGCCGCAGCCCCAGATGGCCGACTGGACCATCTCAGACGATCAGCTGACTTATACGTTCACGCTGCGCGACGGGCTGACCTTCCATGACGGCGCGCCGGTGACGGCGGCCGACGCCGTGGCCTCGTTGCAGCGGTGGGGACAGAAGGACGCGGGCGGACAGGTCATCATGGACCGCACCGCCAGCCTGGAGGCAACCGACGACAAGACGATCACCTGGACCCTGACCGAACCCTTCGTGCCGATGCTGGACGTGCTGTCCAAGCAGTCGGCGCTGCCGCCCTTCATCATGCCGGCCCGCGTGGCCGAGACCTCCGCCGACGAGGCGATTACCGAATATGTGGGATCGGGGCCCTTCCGCTTTGTCGAATCTGAATTCCAGCCGGGCCTGATGGTCGTCTATGAGAAGTTCGACGATTACGTACCGCGCGACGAGCCCTCCGACTGGATGGCGGGCGGCAAGGTCGTGAATGTCGACCGGGTCGAATGGGTAAACATGCCCGACGTCCAGACCGCCGTGAACGCCCTGTCCGGCGGAGAGATCGATTATATCGAAGCGATGCAGGTTGACCTGATCCCGCTGCTGGAGGGCGATCCGAACATCGTCGTCGAGACGCGAGAGCCGACCGGCATGCAGACGATGACGCGGATGAACTTCCTGCACCCGCCCTTCGACAACGTCCAGGTTCGTCAGGCCGCCATCAAGGCGATCACACAGGAACCGGTGCTGGCCGCAATGGTCGGCAACCCCGAATATTATTCGGTCTGCGGCGCCATTCTGGGCTGCGGCACCCCGCTGGAGAACGCGACGGGCACCGAGACCCTGACCCAAGGCGGGGGCGCCGAGGAGGCGCGGTCGCTGCTGGAACAGGCGGGCTATGACGGCACGCCCGTCGTGCTGATGGCTCCGACCGACATGGTCGCGCTGGCCACCCAGCCTGTCGTCGTGTCGCAGATGCTGCGGGAGGCCGGCTTCGAGGTCGAGCTGCAGCCGATGGACTGGCAGACGCTGGTCACCCGCCGCGCCAGCCAGGCGGCCCCGGCCGAGGGCGGCTGGAACGTGTTCATCACCAACTGGATGGTGCCGGAAATCTCGAACCCGATCTCGAACCCGATGCTGAACGGACGAGGCGACGACGCCTGGTTCGGCTGGCCCACGGACGAGACCATCGAGGGTCTCAAGGAGGAGTTCATCGACGCCCCCGATGCCGCCACTCAAGCTGCGGTCGCCGAAAAGATTCAGGGCCACGCGCTCGAGAACGGCCTGCTGATCCCCTTGGGACAGTACACCCTGCCGCAGGCCCGCCGCACCACGATCACCGAGATGATCAACTCGCCCGTGCCGGTCTTCTGGGGCCTGAAGAAGTCCGAGTGATCCTGTGGGGGGCGGTGCCGCCGCCCCCAATCCACCCGATCGGAGGAACCTGATGCTTGGGTATATCCTGCGGCGGTGCCTTGCCGTCATTCCGGTGATGCTGCTGGTCGCCGTCTTTGTCTTCCTGCTGCTGCGTCTGACGCCCGGTGACCCCGCGGCCATCATTGCGGGCGACATGGCCACCCCCGCCCAGTTGGAGCGCATCCGCGAGGCAATGGGGCTGAACGACCCGCTGCACGTGCAGTTCATGTCCTGGGTGGGGCGGTTGCTGCAGGGCGACTTGGGCGTGTCGCTGATCTCGAACACGCCGGTTGCCTCGATGGTCGCCGACCGTGTCGCGCCGACGCTGTCCATCGCGGTGCTGACGATCATCATGTCGGTGGCCCTGGCCGTGCCGATGGGTGTGCTGGCCGCGTGGAAGCATCGCAGCGCCGCCGATTACGCGGTGATGACATTCTCGGTGCTGGGCTTCTCGGTCCCGGTCTTCGTGATCGGATACCTGTTCATCCTGATCTTCTCGCTGCAGTTGGGCTGGTTCCCGGTCCAGGGCTATACGCCCATGTCGTCGGGCCTGGGAGGGTTTTTGTCGAACGCCTTCCTGCCCGCGCTGACGTTGTCCACGATCTATGTCGCACTGATCGCCCGCATGACCCGCGCTAACATGCTGGAGGTGCTGGGCGAGGATTACATCCGCACCGCCCGCGCTAAGGGCGCCCCCGAACGCACCGTCCTGTTCCGCCACGCGCTGAAGAACGCCGCCGTGCCGATTCTGACCGTGATCGGGACGGGCTTCGCGCTGCTGATCGGGGGCGTGGTCGTGACGGAAACCGTCTTCAACATTCCCGGCGTGGGCCGCCTGACGGTCGATGCGATCCTGGCGCGGGACTATCCGGTCATCCAGGCAATGATCCTGCTGACCAGTTTTCTGTATGTCCTGGTGAACCTGTTGATCGACCTCAGCTACAGCCTCTTTGACCCAAGGATCCGCTACTGATGGCACAGGTACCGCAACCGACTTCGGCAATGCAGCCGGTCCTGCGCGCGCTGCGCCTCCCGCAATTCGGCCCGGGCAGCAGGATCGCGGCGCTGGTGCTGGCGATCATTGTCGCGCTGACACTGCTGGCGGGTTGGATCGCGCCGCACGACCCGCTTACCATGAATCCCATGGCCCGCCTGCAGGGTCCGGCCGAGGGTCACCCGCTTGGCACCGACAACTTCGGCCGCGACATCTTCAGCCGGGTGCTGATCGGGGGACAGCTGTCGCTGATCATTGGCATCGCCACGGCGGTGGTATCGATCCTGCTGGGCCTGGTCATCGGCATGGTCGCGGGCTTCTTCCGCACGGCGGATGCCATCATCATGCGGATGATGGACGCGCTGATGGCGATCCCGTCGATCTTGCTGGCGATCGCGCTGGTGGCGCTGAACGGGCCGTCAGTCGGATCGGTCATCGCCGCGATCACCATCCCTGAGATCCCCCGGGTCGTGCGGCTGGTCCGCGCCGTGGTCCTGTCCGCGCGCGAGGAACCCTATGTCGAGGCCGCGATCGCGCTCGGCACGCCGATGCGCAAGATCCTGGTGCGCCACCTGGTCCCGAACACCACCGCGCCGCTGATCGTGCAGGGCACCTACATCCTGGCCTCCGCCATCCTGACCGAGGCGATCCTGTCCTTTCTGGGCGCGGGCGTCAGCACCGAGACCCCCACTTGGGGCAACATCATGGCCGAGGGCCGGCTGTTCTTCCGCATCAAGCCGGAGCTGATCCTGTATCCGGGCATCGCGCTGTCGCTGTGCATCCTGTCGATCAACCTTCTGGGCGACGCGGCACGCGACATGCTGGACCCGCGGCTGAAGAAGAGGGCAGGCTGATGCAGTTCAAGACACGTGATTTCGACGCGGCCGACGTGGTGCTGCAGACATGCAACCTGACCGTGACCCTGCCCGACACGCCGGGCAACCCGAGCGTCCTGAAATCCATCGACGTGACCATCCGCGCGGGCGAGACCGTCTGCCTGGTGGGCGAATCCGGGTCGGGGAAATCGGTCACCTCGCTGGCGATCATGGGGCTGTTGCCGCAGGCGCTGCGCGTCGCGGGCGGAACCATCGCGCTGCAGGGCCGCGACCTGCTGCCGCTGACGCAGGCGCAGATGCGCGACCTGCGCGCGGCCCGCGTCGCGATGATCTTTCAGGAACCCATGACCGCGCTGAACCCGGTCCTGCGGGTGGGCGACCAGATCATGGAGGTGATGGAGCTGCACACCGACCTGCCCGCCACCGAACGCCGCAGGCGGGCCGTGGCGATCATGGAACAGGTGCATCTGCCCGACGTTGACCGCATCTTCCGCAGCTATCCGCACCAGCTGTCGGGCGGTCAGCGCCAGCGGATCATGATCGCGATGGCCCTGGTGCTGGAACCCGTGCTGCTGATCGCGGACGAGCCCACGACCGCGCTGGACGTGACCACGCAGAAACAGATCCTGGCGCTGATCGACGAATTGCAGCGCGACCACGGGACGGCGGTCCTGTTCATCACCCATGACATGGGCGTCGTCGCCGAGATCGCCGACACCGTCTATGTCATGAAGCAGGGAGAGATCGTCGAACACGGCGCGGTCGAGACCCTGCTGCGCGCGCCGCAGGCGGATTACACCCGCAAGCTGCTCAAGGCCGTGCCCAGCCTGTCGCCCCGCGACCCCCGGCCCGCGACGGATGACGCGGTCCTGCGGGTCGAGCGGCTGAACAAGATCTATGGCGGCGGCGGCATCCTGCGCAAGCTGCCCCAAGCCCATGCCGCCCGCGACGTGAGCTTTGCCCTGTCACGCGGCCGCACCCTGGGCATCGTGGGCGAAAGCGGGTCGGGCAAATCGACCGTCGCGCGCTGCATCATGCGGCTGATCGACCCCAGTTCGGGGCGCATCCTGCTGGACGATGCCGACATCGCGAACCTTTCGCGCGGCGCCCTGCGCCCGCACCGGCAAAAGCTTCAGGTGGTGTTCCAGGACCCGATGCGGTCGCTGAACCCGCGCTGGACCATCGGCGAGAGCCTGATCGAGGGGCCGCTGAACTATGGCACCACGCGGCGTGACGCGCTGGCCGAGGCCGCGCGCCTGATGGGCGTCGTGGGGCTGCCCGCCGATGCGCTGGCCCGTTACCCGCACCAGTTCTCAGGCGGGCAGCGGCAGCGGATCGCGATCGCCCGCGCGGTGATGATGCGCCCCGACGTGCTGGTGGCCGACGAGGCCGTGTCGGCGCTGGACGTGTCGGTGCAGGCGCAGGTGCTGGACCTGCTGGACCAGCTGCAGCGCGACCTGGGCATCGCCATCGTCTTCATCACCCACGACCTGCGCGTCGCCGCCCAGATCTGCGACGAGGTGATCGTGATGCAACGCGGCGCCGTCGTGGAACACGGCCCCGCGGGCCAGGTGCTGGCCGCGCCCGCCCATCCCTATACCCGCGCCCTGATCGAGGCCGCTCCCGGCCGGTCCTGGGACTTTCAGAACTTCCGCGCCATGCCAGAGGTGAGACATGCCGAACCTGCCTGAGATCGACGCCGCCGTCCCGGACCTGACCGAGATCTTCCGCGACCTGCACGCGCACCCGGAAATCGGCATGGAGGAGGTCCGCACCAGCGCGGTCGTCGCCGCGAAACTGCGCGAATGGGGCGTCGACGAGGTCCACGAGGGCGTGGGCCGGACCGGCGTCGTGGGCATCGTGCGCGGCCGGGGCCAGGGCAACCGCCGCATCGGCCTGCGCGCCGACATGGATGCGCTGCCGATCCACGAGGCGACGGGGCTGCCGCATGCGTCCACGCAGGCCAGCAAGATGCATGCCTGCGGCCATGACGGCCACACCACGATGCTGCTGGGGGCCGCGCAGTATCTGGCGCGGACGCGCAATTTCGACGGCACCGCCGTCCTGATCTTCCAGCCCGCCGAGGAGGGTCTGGGCGGCGCGCGCGCGATGATTGCCGACGGGCTGTTCCAGCGGTTCCCGGTGGACGAGGTCTATGGCATGCACAACCAGCCGACCGGCCAGCCCGGCCGCGCCACCCTGTGCAAGGGTCCGGCCATGGCGGGGGCGTCGTTCTTCGACATCACCGTGACGGGCAAGGGCAGCCACGCCGCGATGCCCCAGCAGTCGCGCGACGCGCTGGTCGCGGCATCGGGGCTGGTCGGGCAGTTCCAGACCATCCTGGGCCGCAACGTCGCGCCCCTGGATCAGGCCGTGCTGTCGGTGACCCAGATCCATGCGGGCAGCGCCTATAACGTGGTGCCCGAGACCGCGACCCTGGCCGGCACGATCCGCTTTTTCCGACCCGAGGTCCGCGACCTGATGCAGGCGCGGATGCGCGCCATCTGCGACGGGGCCGCGCAAGCGTTCAATCTGCAGATCACCTGCGCGTTCCGCGAGATCTTCGACGTGCTGGTGAACGATGCCGAGCTGTCCGACGCCTGGACCCAGGCCGCGGCCGACGTGCTGGGGGCCGACAACGTCCGCGACGATTCCCAGCCCTTTACCGGGTCCGAGGATTTCGCCGACATGCTGCAGCAGGTCCCCGGCGCCTATGGCAATGTGGGCCACGCGGGCACCGTGCCGCTGCACAATCCGGGCTTCGTGCTGGACGAGGGCATCCTGCCCATCGGCGCCTCGATCTATGCGCGCCTGATCGAACGCCGTCTGCCGGTGGCGGCATGAGCGCGGTCGACCTGCCCTTCGACGCGGAGGCGATGCTGGCGGGCCTGCGCCCGTGGATCGAGTGCGAAAGCCCCACCTGGGACGCGGCCGCCGTCAACCGGATGATGGACCTGGCCGCGCGTGACCTGTCGGCCATCGGGGCCACGGTGGAAACGGTGCGTGGGATCAAGGGTTTCGGCACCTCCATTCGCGCGACTTTTCCGCATGCCGATCAGGGCAAGCCGGGCATCTTGGTGTCAGGGCACATGGATACGGTCCACCCGAAAGGGACCTTGGAAAAGCTGCCCTTCCGGGTGCAGGACGGCAAGGCCTGGGGTCCCGGCATCATGGACATGAAGGGCGGCAATTACGTCTTCCTGGAGGCGATGCGCCAGATCGCGCGCGGGGGCCTGACCACGCCGCTGCCGGTGACCTTCCTGTTCACGCCTGACGAAGAGGTCGGCACCCCCGCCACCCGCAGCCTGATCGAGGATGCCGCCCGCGGGCAGCGCGCCGTTCTGGTCCCCGAACCCGCGCTGCCCGACGGGGGCGCGGTCGTGGGCCGGTACGCCATCGCGCGGTTCGACCTGCTGACGCACGGACGCCCCAGCCACGCGGGCTGGGCGCTGAAGGACGGGCGGTCGGCCATCGCCGCGATGGCCCGCCGCGTCCTGGAGGTCGAGGCGATGACTACCGAGGATTGCACGTTTTCGGTCGGCGTCATCCATTCCGGCCAATGGGTCAACTGCGTCGCGTCCGAATGCCGGGCCGAGGTTCTGTCCATGGCCAAGACCCAGGAGGACCTGGACCGCGGCGTCGCGGCCATGCTGGCCCTGCAGGGTGAACGCGACGGGGTCGACTTCACCGTCACCCGCGGCGTTACCCGCCCGGTCTGGGAGCCGCAGCCGGGCACGATGGCGCTGTACGACCTGGCGCGCGACCTGTCGGCGCAGATCGGGTTCGACCTGTCGTCGGACCGGTCCGGGGGCGGATCGGACGGAAACTTCACCGGCGCGATGGGGGTGCCCACGCTGGACAGCATCGGCGTGCGGGGCCGCGGCCTGCACACGCTGGACGAACATATCCAGGTCTCCAGCCTGTCCGAGCGTGCGCGCCTAGCGGCAGGCCTGCTGACCCAGATCACCTGAGGACCCCATGACAGCACTCCACGACCTGACCGCCGCCGCGATGACCGCGGGCTTTGCCGCCCGCAGACTGTCGCCGGTCGAGGTGACCCGCGCCGTCCTGGAGCGAATCGACGCCTGCGAGCCGGTGCTGAATGCGATGTGGACCGTCGATCACGACCTGGCGCTGGAGGCCGCCCGCGCGTCAGAGGGCCGCTGGCGGCGGGGCGACCAGGTGACGGTGAACGGCGTGTCGCTGGATGGCGTGCCGATTACCATCAAGGAGAACATCGCGACACGCGGCGTGCCCATGCCCCTGGGCACCGCGGTCAGCGACATGACCCCGCGGGCCGAGGATGCGCCCCCCGCCGCCCGCATGCGCGAGGCCGGAGCAGTCTTTCTGGGCCGCACGACAATGCCCGATTTCGGGATGTTGTCGTCGGGTCTGTCCAGTTTTCACCGGCTGGCACGCAACCCGTGGAACACCGACATGAACCCCGGCGGGTCCAGTGCTGGAGCCGGGGCCGCGGGGGCGGCGGGCTACGGGCCGATCCAATTGGGAACCGATATCGGCGGCTCGATCCGCCTGCCTGCGGCCTGGTGCGGGCTCGTGGGACTGAAACCCAGCCTGGGCCGGGTGCCGATCGACCCGCCCTTCATGGGCCGCGCGGCGGGACCGATGACGCGGACGGCGCGCGACGCCGCGATGGCCATGGCGGTGCTGTCGCAGCCGGACGCGCGCGACCACATGTCCTTGCCGCCCGCGACGATCGACTGGCTGGACCTGAACCGCGACCTGACGGGCCTGCGCGTGGGCCTGCTGATGGATGCGGGCTGCGGCTTGGCGGTCGACCCGCAGGTGCACGACGCCGTCACCGCCGCGGCCGCGCTGTTCGAACAGGCCGGTGCCATCGTCCAGCCCATCGACCCGTGGATGACCCCCGACCTGCTGCAGGGCCTCGACGATTTCTGGCGTACGCGGGCCGGACTGGACGTGCTGGCGCTGGACCCTGCACAGCGTGCGGCGATCCTGCCGCTGGTGCGCGAATGGGCGGAATCGGGTCTGGGCCGGTCCGGAGAGGACGTCTGGCGCAGCTATGGCGCCACGGTCGAGATCCGCCGCCGCACCGCGCAGGCGACGGCCGATCTGACCCTGATCCTGTCGCCGGTCTCTCCCAATGTCGGATTTCCGGCGGACTGGGCCTATCCGGCGGACAACGACGTGGCCCGCGCGATGCAGCATATCGGCTTCACCGCGCCCTTCAACATCGGCGAACAGCCGGCAATCACTGTCCCCTGCGGCCATGACCGCAGCGGCGTGCCCATCGGGCTGCAGATCGCAGCCCGCCGCTTCGACGACATCGGGGTCTTGCGCGCCGCGCGGGCGTGGGAACGCATCGCCCCACCTGCACGCCCCTGGCCAGTGGTCGTGGGCTAATCGTGGGGCAGCTTGTCCGGCGCGGCGAACAAGGCGGGGGCTTCGGACAGGTAGCTGTCGGCGAAGCCGCCCTGGGCCAGAGACTGCAGCGCCGCGTCCACGCCCCCGGCGGCGTGATGCGCGGCGCCGACATCCAAGGACAGGCGCAGATAATAGGACAGGTCCTTGGCGGCGTTCGCGATAGAGAACTTCATCCCCGAGGGGTCGCCCGACAGCAGGAAGGGCGCGATCCGGTCCAGCGCCGCGCCGTGCCCGCCGCCCTTGGCCAGTGCATCGACGAAGACCGCGTCAGCAATGCCGCTCTTGCGGGCGCAGGCGGCGGCTTCGCTGATCAGGGTTGCGCAGCCGATCGACACATAGTTGTGCAGCAGTTTCAGCGTATGTCCTGTGCCGACATCGCCCGCATGGAAGATGTTTTCCGCAAAGGAGTCCAGCAGCGGACGCATGCGGTCGAACAGGTCATCATCCGCGCCGACCAGCAGGTTCAGGCGGCCCTGTTCCGCTTCTTGCGGAGTACGGGTCATGGCAGCGTCCATGAACCCGCAGCCGGACTCCCGTGCCAACCCTGCCAAGCGCAGTGTCGAACTGGGGACCGCAGTCGAGCAATCGACGATCACCGTGCCCGGCCGGATCGACGCCAGCAGACCTTGAGAGCCCAGCAGCACCGCCTCGACCTGAGGGGTGCCGGAGACGCAGAGGATGACGACTTGGCACTCCGCCAAGTCGGCCAGCCTGCCGACGCGGCTTGCGCCGAGCGCCAGAAGGTCGTCGACCGGCTGGTTGCCGGAATGGTCCAGGAATCGCAGTGGCCAGCCCTTTGCCGCAAGGTTACGGGCGATCCCATGGCCCATCAGGCCTACCCCCACCATACCCACTATCATGCCGTTCATCCGTTCCTCTTGCGTTGTGACCGACGCAGGCTGGCGCCTTGTTGCGGAAGCTTGGCGGCTGACGGGCATGGCCACAAGATGCCGGGAGACGCCGCGGCGACATTTTCCAGACGATGACAGGACGAGACATGACCCTCGACAAGCTGACGCGGATCGACACGCGCCTTATCTTCCTGAATGGCACGTGGGTGGCACCCGCGGGGGCCGGGACGATTCCGGTGGAGGATCCTTCGACCGGAACCGTAATCGCCCAGATCGGGCGCGGCACGGCAGAAGATGTTGATCAGGCGGTGGGCGCGGCGCGATCGGCCCTGGAGGGTGAGTGGGGCGGCCTGACGGCAACCGAACGAGGCCGCATCCTCATGCGCATGTCGGAACTGGTGCTGGAACGGGCCGAGGATCTTGCGATGATCGAGACGCTGGACGTCGGCAAGCCGCTGGACCAGTCTCGCCGGGATGCAGTCGCGCTCGCGCGGTACCTGGAGTTTTATGCCGGCGCCGCGGACAAGTTGATGGGCACTACGATCCCCTATCAGCAGGGCTTCACGGTCTTTACGTTGCGCGAGCCGCATGGCGTCTGCGGTATAATCATTCCCTGGAACTATCCGATGCAGATCTTGGGACGGGCTGTTGCTGCCGCCCTTGCGACCGGCAATTCCGTTGTGCTGAAACCGGCCGAGGATGCCTCCGTTTCGGCGCTGGTCTTTGCCGACATTGCGGCAAAGGCAGGGTTGCCGGCAGGCGCGCTGAACGTAGTGACGGGTCTTGGCGCCGATGTGGGGGCCGCATTGTCGGGGCACGCTGGCGTTGACCACCTGTCCTTCACGGGGTCGGTGGGAACCGGCATGCGGGTCCAGGAAGCCGCCGCACGGAACGTGGTTCCCGTCACGCTAGAGTTGGGCGGCAAGTCACCCCACATCGTTTTCGACGACGCAGACCTGGATCGTGCCATGCCGGTACTGGTGGGCGCTTGCATGCAGAACGCGGGGCAGACCTGTTCCGCTGCCTCACGCGTGCTGGTACAGCGTGGTATCTATGACGAGGTGCGCCGCCGGATGATCGAGATCTACCGGACGCTGGTGGTTGGGCCCGCCCGGGACAATCATGACCTCGGCCCGCTGGTGTCTCGCAAGCAGCAGCGGATCGTACAAGATTTCATTGAACTGGGACGGCGAGAGCTGACGCTTGCGGCGCAGGGGGAACTGCATCCCGGTGCGACGGCCGGGGGGAACTACGTCCTGCCAACGCTTTTCGCTGAAGTCCCGCCAGACCACCCCCTTGCTTGCCAGGAGATCTTTGGGCCGGTGCAGGTGCTGATCCCGTTCGGCGACGACGACGAGGCCCTGCGGATTGCCAACGGGACCGACTATGGACTGGTGGCTGGTCTCTGGACGCGTGATGGCGGACGACAGTTGCGGATGGCTGGCAGACTCCGGTGCGGGCAGGTGTTCGTGAACAACTACGGAGCCGGAGGCGGGATCGAGCTGCCTTTCGGCGGAGTGGGGAAGTCCGGTCACGGCCGAGAGAAAGGCTTCGAGGCGCTCTATGGCTTTACCCGCGTAAAGACGGTTGCGCTGCAACACTGAGCGGTGGCGTCGCAAACCGCTTGCCGTGCGACAGGGGATCAGCGACTTCGCCGGCTTCAGGCCGCGAACTGACAGAATTGCTGAATATTGCGGAGCTCGGACCAGAGCTGGCCCTTGCAGATCATGTTCACTGGTTAGATTGGGGCGATGATCGACGCCGCTGACGTGAAATACATTGTCGTTAAATGGGAGACAGGGTTCTTGGGATGGTCGGTCAGCGGCAAAGGCGATGGCAAAGAAACGGGCAGTGTCGGGGCTAAGGCTCTGCGTCGGGCATAGATCTTACTTCTGCTCGTTCAGGGGAACCTTGCTGAGAGCAACAGCGTGGACAGGGGGATCCTTCACATTTTTGGGGCTAGGGGTCGGCCTTGCGACGCTCCGGCGGTGGATTCGGCGACTAGCCGAGGAGGGCAGTCGAACAATTACGTTGGTCCTGCGCAAGCGCGGCCGCTCGGTAGAGCTGCCGGGGTGCCGGAGCGCGGGACGATGTTGAAACCATCATTGATACCCACCTGACGCAGCACCGCTTGAGACGAGAGCGCTGCAGTTCGGTGCACAAAGAATGCTGGAGGCGCTTACACGCTGCAGGTTATGCGTCAGGCTAAAGGGAAACGCTTTAAGCGCCTCGCGCAACAGATCCCAAAACCGTTCAGCAGGGTCACACATGCGCGCGCCAGAGCGGAACAGGGCAACACGAACGTCTATATCCCACTTCCACTCCCGCGGCCTGCCAGAGGCCAGGCGCCCCGTTGATCCCAGTTTGTTCCTTGCAAGGCTTTGCGGAACCCAGGCTATACCCTTTCTTGCGGCCGCGAGGGCCTTCAACACCATTGCTAGGTGCGAACTGAGCACCGGCGACAGATGCAGGTCACGGTCCCGCGCAAGCAAGTCAGCCGACAGGATCCGGCCCATGCCGGGAC
Organism: Paracoccus sp. KKT209; assembly: GCF_055635455.1. The sequence continues at coordinate 3,095,036 of NZ_CM145758.1, read as the reverse complement.
TGTGTTCGAAGGCTAAATGCGGTACCGGCTCCTTGCGCGTGCCGGGCAAGCGGTGCAGCGGCTGCTCATGGGTTTCCCTGCCGACGACCGGGATCAGCCGGTCAGGTGCCAGCGCAATGTGATCGAAGGCGGACGTTGAAAGCGCAACCGGGATCGCCAGGTGATAGTGGCACAGCATAAGACCATCTTCCCGGCTGTCTTCGTATTGGCCCGAGTGCACCTGATTGGCTGAAGGTCGCTGGCAAAGATGATGTTCAGAAAGATTTTAGGGGCCAGCCGGGGGAGAGTTGCCATTCGCATGATGTGCGCCCGCCAACGAATTGGGCAAGAAGACGGTCGCCGTTTATGCCGAGGAAGTCGCCGACGCCATGTGCCATGCCGAACGATTTGCGACAGAGCCCGCCTTCTGTGCATCTGACACCCCAAGTACGGCTTCAAGAGCTTCCACCAGGGAGGTCGAACATTTCGGGCCCCGAGCTTTCGCCTTGCGCGGCAGCCTCTGACAAGTTCTCACGCCTGAAGCGTGGAGGGCTCCTGCACGGTGAACTGCACCACGAACCGTGTACCGGGATCGGCCTTCTGCCATTCCGGCTGGCCGCCCAACTGCTGAGCCAGGCTGACGATCAACCTCATGCCCAGACTTGTAGAACTCTCGGCAGCAAAGCCCGGGGGCAGACCCTGGCCCTCGTCATGAACCGTCAGGCGGATGTGCACCGGCTCACCAGGCTGGATGGTGATCCACACCTCCCCACTGCCATCCGGGTAGGCGTACTTGAACGCGTTTGTCACTAGCTCGTTCACCAGAAGTGCCAGCGGTACAGCCTGATCCGTCGCCATCATGAGCGTCGCGAAGGAGCAGTTCAGGGTGTGACCCGGTGTGGCTGTTGCAAGGATCTGGTCGCACAAAGCGCCCATGAACTCGGCGAGGTTGACCGTCTGCACCTCATCCGCACGCCACAGCCGGTCATGAACCTGCGCGATCGTCGCCACGCGGGCGCGCGCGTCCTCGAGCGCCTGCTTCAAGGAAGGATCGGAAGAAGAGCGTCCTTGCATGCTCAGCAGGCCCGCCACCATGGCCAGACTGTTCTTGACCCGGTGGCTGATCTCGCGTGTCAGAACCTCCTGATGCGCGATGACCTCATGCAATCGTGCCTCGCTGGCTCGCAACGCTCCTTCAGCTTGCTGCCGCTCGATCGCGACGCCAAGGAGGTTCGCAAATCCCTGCAGAAACGCCAGATCCGCCTCGGTGAAGCGGCCTTCGGTCGGACTATCCACTTCAAGTAGGCCGTAGCGCTGGTTATCGCCTTGAATGATTACGTTGATCGCCCGCTTGATCCCGTGATCCGCAAGTATCGACGGAGTGCGGAAACGGGTTTCCTGTTGCAGGTGATTTGAAATGACCGGCTCGCCGGTCTGGAAGGCGTAGCCTGTCGGACTTGCCCTATCGGCTCCGGCCCGCGCATGTCCCACCACCCCGGGTTTCCAGCCTACACCAGCCCGCACGATGAACTGATCCTCCTGGGGCAGATACTCCATGACCTTGCAGAATGCGCTGTGCAGGCCAAGGGCGCAGACCCGGGAGGCCTCCTGCAGCAGCGCATCGGTGTCATGGGTGCTCAACGCGTATCGGCCGAAGTCCGCGGCAAGCTGCTGCTGCCGAAGACGATAAGCCAGCTCCTCGGCGGCTCCACCGCCCTGCTCGGGAGCCACGGCCGGGGCAGTCATGTGGTCGTCGCTCATGTCGGCGTCTCCTTGGCTCTACCTTGGCCGGTCTTGGCATCGGCTGTTGCATCAGCTTGTTCTGCGCAGGCGGTATAGGGCAACAGCAGCGGCAAGACGAGGAAAGGATGGCGGACTTGAGGCGCATCTCATTTATCCACAATTTCGGGGGACAGTTCGGGGGGTAACGGGAGAAAGCCAGGCGGGATCAGCATGCTGCTCTTCCCGGCCATCGCCGCGTCCCTGGAGGGCCAGCAGTTTATTTTCCGTCATTTGCTCGTATAAATGCCGCAAGTTGCAGTGCGCCGAGGACCGGGATGACAAGCAGGACCCATGACTTTCAGACGGATCTCGACATCATCGCTTCCATTTCCGCCGTTTCCTCCATTCTCGACGTGGTCTGCCAGATGACGGGGATGGGTTTTGCGGCGGTTGCACGAGTAACCGAAGGCCGCTGGATCGCCTGCGCCGTCAAGGACGAGATCGACTTTGGCCTGGCCACGGGTGACGAACTGCCGGTGGAGACAACCATCTGCCACGAGATCCGCCAGATGCCTACGCCGGTGATCATCGAGAACGTGTCAGAGGACGATGTCTACTGTGATCACGACACGCCGCTGATGTACGGCTTCCAAAGCTATGTCTCCTTTCCCATCCATCTTCCGGATGGCGCCTTCTTCGGCACCCTCTGCGCCATCGATCCCGCCCCCCGGAAGCTCAAGTCTTCGCAGACGATCGCGACCTTCGAGCTTTTCGCCGAGCTGATCGGCCAGCACCTTGAGGGCGAGCGCAAGCTCGCCCGGACCGAACGCCTGCTGGAGGAGCGGCGGGACTGGGAACGTCAGCAGCGGGTCATCCAGCGGGAAATGATCCACCGCATGAAGAACACCCTGAGCATGATCCAGGCGGTGGTGACCCAGAGCCTGCGGGCTGCCGCCACGCTGGAGGAGGCCGCGGGCGCGGTGGCCGACCGGATCGGGGCGATGGCGCGCGCTCAGGATTTCCTGACGGAGCAAAGGTGGGAAACGGCCGACATCCACGAGATCGTCCAGGGCGCTCTGGCACCTCACAACGACGGCGGGCACCGCTTCATCATCGACGGGGACAGCGTCGAGGTGAACGCGCAGCAGATCATGGGGCTGGCGCTGGCACTTCATGAGCTGTCGACCAATGCGGCAAAATATGGCGCGTTGTCGAACGAGCAGGGCCGGATCCACATCTCATGGAGCGTGACGTCAGAAGGGGCCTTCACATTCCTTTGGAAGGAGCGGGGCGGTCCAGAGGTGGCCTCGCCCTCCAGAAAGGGCTTCGGGGCGCGCCTGACCGAGCGGGTTGTGCCATCCTATTTCGACGGCCGCGCGGATCTGCGCTATGCGCCTGAAGGGCTCCACTATGAACTGAAGGGAAGCTTGTAAAAGATCCTGGCCCCACCCGATGCTGGCAGGAAGCGGGCCCTTGAGCGCATGGGAACATTCCGTGGCAGCTCCTGTTACTGGCCTGCCCCCTGGAAAGTGGTCCTTCCTGAAGTATGGCTTTGAATCATTTGGCGGATGCAGGAATGCCCCAGAAGAGACACAAGCCGGAAGAGATCGTTGCGAAGCTTCGGCAGGTCGACGTGCTGGTATCGCAAGGTCAGTCTGTGGCCGAGGCGGTGCGGTTGATCGGTGGTGAGGCATGAGCACGCCACCGGTTCAAGTGTCATGCCGAACCAGTTCACCTGCTACCGATGGCGCAAGGAGTATGGCGGGCTGAAGTCCGACCAGGTGAAGCGGCTGAAGGAGCCGGAGAAGGAGAACGAGCGGCTCAGGAAGGCCGTCTCGGACCTCACCCTCGAGAAGCATATTCTGAAGGAAGCTGCCTCGGGAAACTATCAAGCCCCGCCCGCCGCCGTGCCTGCGTCGATCATGTGCGGGTGAAGTTCTCTGTCTCAGAGCGCTTCGCCTGCCGCGTGAACGCCCCGACGAAGACGCACCGACGGCGGACATTGCTTGCCAGCCAGTATGGGCGCTATGGCTATCGCCGGATCACGGCCATGCTGCGTGATCCCGGCTGGATCGTGAACACCAAGCGCGTCGAGCGGATCTGGCGGCGGGACTGAGGAGGATCGGGAAAGGCCCGGCGGGGTGTTTCCCCCGCGAAGCTGAAGGTTCCCCAGAAGCAACCCAAGAAGGGCCGGCTCTGACTGGGTGACGGGTCCTGCATCCGTCTGCGGCCGGAGCGGCCGAACCACGTCTGGTCCTACGACTTCGTGGAGAGCCGGACCCACGATGGAAGGAAGTTCCGCATGCTCAATGTGATCGACGAGTTCACCCGGGAGTGCCTGGCCATCAGGATCGACCGGAAGCTGAACTCGGCGGCCGTGATCGATGTGCCTCGACCGACCTGTTCATCTTGCGAGGCGTGCCTAGCCATGTTCGATCGGACAATGGGCCGGAGCGCTTAGCCAAGCCGTTCGCTACTGGATTGATCGTAGGAGCAAAGACGCTGTTCATAGAACCAGGCAGCCTGTGGGATGGAGGAGGATCAGGAAACAGTCCGGGGGACTGTTTCCCCGACGACGGGCTACTGCGAGAGCTTCAATTCGAAGCTCCGCGACGAGCTGATCAACGACGAGATCTTCTATTCACTCGCCGAGGCTCGCGTGGTGATCGAGACGTGACGCGTCCACTACAACACAGTGCGGCCACACTCGTCCCTTGGCTACAGACCACCCGCGCCCGAGGCCATTCATTGGCTATCAAAGCGAGACGTGCCCTCTCCCCGTCGGCGCCTGCCTTGGCACAAAGACCCATGATGCCCTAAGACTTAAATCGGACCATTCGATATGGGCAGGCCAGCGAGGAGATCCATGATGGAGGTTACCGTAATAAGCTTGGACCTCCGCCAATGCAGCGGCGGCTTTGAATTTGCCTCGGTGGTGACGGCGATACTGTCAGCAGGAACCAGACGCTGTTGCCTGTGGCCCAACAGTCCATCCAAAAAAGGCACTGCCGAGTGCGTGTCACAATTCTGCTGAACTTCTTGCCTAAAGACTAGTTCTGTCAGCCCCAGACAAACAAGATGCAGTAAAGTGCGATAGCGGTATTATCTTCATCAATCGCGATGGATTGCGATGGTGCGATGCGCCGAAGGAATATGGGCCAGCCAAGACCCTCTACAATCGTTGGAAGCGTTGGAGCGATAACGGGGTCTTCGCCCGGATCATGGTCGGCCTGGCCGCCGAAGGCGCCGATCCAAAGACAATCATGATCGATGCGACCTATCTGAAGGCGCACCGCACGGCTTGCAGCCTGCGTGCAAAAAAGGGGGGCGTAGTC